>NZ_JBFULS010000002.1:0-202867 GCF_054049775.1 Methylobacterium sp. P5_C11
GCCCGGGGGGGTTCGGCGGTCCGCCCGGCGGGCCGGGCGCAGGCCCGGGTGGCGGCGGTTTCGGCGGCGGCGGTTTCGGTGGACCTGGCGGAGGACGTCGCTAGGACGGGCCTCAGCCCCCGGCCTCCCGATCGAGCAGCGCGCGCTTGCGCGCGACGCCCCAGCGATAGCCCGAGAGAGCGCCGTCCGAGCGCACCACCCTGTGGCAGGGGATGGCCACCGCGACCGGATTCGCCCCGCAGGCCCGGGCGACCGCGCGCATCGCCGTCGGCAGGCCGATGGCCCGGGCGATCTCCGCGTAGGTCGCCGTCGACCCGACCGGGATCTTGCGCAAGGCCTCCCAGACCTGCTGCTGGAAGGCGGTGCCACGAATGTCGAGGGGCAGGTCGAGACCGCTGCCCGGCGCCTCCACGAGGCCGATGACCTGCGCCATCCAGCGCTCGAAAACCGGATCGCCGCCTTCGATCTCCGCGCCGGGAAAGCGGTCCTGGAGATCCTGCAGCAGGGGCTCGGGCGCATCGCCGAGCAGGATCGCGCAGACGCCCGCCTCGGTGGCGGCGACCAGGATCGCGCCCAGGGTGCAGGCGCCGATGCCGAACCGGATATGCAGGCCCGCGCCCCCGGTCCTGTAGGATGCGGGCGCCATGCCGAGGCGGGGGGCGCCGCCCGCGTAGAAGCGGCTCGCCGCGCCGTAGCCGGCTTCGTACAGGACCTCGGTCACCGAGGCGGCTCCCGGCAGACGGGCGGCCACCGTGGCGGCGCGGCGGGCGGCGGCATAGCCCTTCGGCGTCACGCCGGTGGCGGCCTTGAACACCCGGTGGAAATGGTAGGCACTCAGGCCGGCGGCGCGGGCGAGTTCGGCGAGCGACGGCATCGTCTCGGCCGACTCGATCAGGCGACAGGCCCGGGCGACCATCTCGGCCCTGCGCTCGGCCAGCGCGGGCTCGTCCGGGCGGCAGCGCCGGCACGGCCGGAAGCCGGCAGCCTCGGCCTCGGCGCAGGACCGGTGGAAGGTCACGTTCTCGGGCCGCGCCGCCCGCGAGGCGCAGCTCGGACGGCAGTAAACCCCGGTGGTGCGGACCGCGTACACGAAGGTGCCGTCGGCGCGCGCGTCGCGGGCCGAGAGGGCCGCCCAACAGTCGGCTTCACTGAGATCGGGCCTGGGAACCACGCGCATGGCGGCGGCACTATGCGGCTTGGCGTGGGCGTTGGGGAGGGGCATGAGGGGACCTGCCGGGCGGTGGATGGCGCTCGCCGCACTCTGTCCATCCGTTGCCGCTCCGGCATCCCGCTCCTTGCGCCCGAATCCGCTGCAACCGGCGGCCGGCACCGGAGCGGGCGCTCCGCCTCGCGAGGACGCCATGGCATCCAGCAACACCGACCACATCCATGTCGGCCAGGACGGGTGGCTGTTCCTGAAAACGGGGACCAACGATGTCCTCGGCCAGTACGAACGGCCCGAGGAGACGACGGAGCTGATCTGGCAGTGGCGGAGCCTCGTGACGACCCGCGAACGGCGCCTGCGCGGCCTGGGTATCCTGTATCGCCACGTCGTCGCCCCGGAGAAGCTGATGATCTACGATCACCGTCTCGACGGGCTCGCGATCCGCCCGGCCGCGTCGCCGGCCTACCGTCTGCTGCACAACGAGCCCTCGACGGGCCGCCTTCGAGGCCCCATCGCCCGCTACGCCGGCTGGCGCCGACGGAAGCGCTGGCGGGCGACCTGCATCGATCTGGTGACCCCGATGCGGACGCAGCGCGACAGCGCCGACCTCTACTGCCGGACCGACACACACTGGTCGTTCGAGGGATGCTTCCTGGCCTATGCTGAGATCTGCCGGGCACTGGGAGCAACGCCGCGGGACGACCTGCGGGACCGGCCCTCCTTCGAGACCGACCACGACGGCGATCTGGGAAGCGCGTTCGATCCGCCGCGGCGGGCGCGCTCGCGCACCGTCCTGATGCAGCAGGACGCGGTGCGGACCTATGGCAGCCCGATCGTCGAGGCACGGGAGAAGGCCGGGCTCCTGCACACGCTGCATGTCGGCGCCCACGTGGTCTACGGCAACGCCAAGGCCACCGACCCGCGGCGGCTGGCGCTGTTCGGCGATTCCTTCTCGCACGTCATGCCGTACATGCTGACGATCATGCTCGCGGAAACGTTCCGCGAGGTGCACTTCATCTGGAGCACCTCGCTGGACTGGCCGTATATCGAGCGCGTCCGGCCCGACATCGTGCTCACCGAGGTGGCCGAGCGGTTCATGGTCCAACTGCCCGACGACACCTTCTCGGTCGAACGTTACGCCCAGGAGCGTTTCGGCGCCGAACTCGCCGCCGCCGGCGCCTGACCGGTGCCGGCGGGCCGATCCGATCAGGCCTGCAGCTTGGCCATCAGCGCGTCGGACAGGGCGAAGTTGACGTAGACGTGCTGAACGTCGTCCTGGTCCTCGATCACCTCCACGAGGCGGATCAGCTTCTCGCCGGTCTCGTCGTCGACATCGATGGTGTTCTGCGCCTTCCAGATCAGGCCGGTGCGGCTGGGCTCGCCGAAACGGGCTTCCAGCGCCTTGACAACGTCGCCGTAGGAATCCTGTGCGCAGACGACCTCGTGACCGTCCTCGCCGGAGCTGACATCGTCGGCGCCGGCCTCGATGGCGGCCTCCAACATCGTGTCGGCATCGGCCACGGAGGCCGGGTAGGCGATCACGCCGACGCGGTCGAACATGAAGGCGACGGCCCCCGTCTCGGCGAGGCTGCCGCCGGACTTGGTGAAGGCCGAGCGCACGTCCGAGGCGGTGCGGTTGCGGTTGTCGGTCTGCGCCTCGACGATCAAGGCCGCGCCGCCGGGGCCGTACCCCTCGTAGCGGATGTCCTCATAGTTCTCGCCATCCACGCCGGCTGCCTTCTTGATGGCACGCTCGATATTGTCCTTGGGCATGTTCTCGGCGCGGGCCGCCAGGATCGCCGCCCGCAGGCGTGCGTTCATCGCCGGATCGGGCGTGCCGAGCTTGGCCGCGACCGTGATCTCGCGGGCGAGCTTGCCGAACACCTTCGAGCGGACCGCATCCACCCGGCCCTTCCGGTGCATGATGTTCTTGAACTGCGAATGGCCTGCCATGACGGTTCAGACTTTTGTTCGTTGGCGAGGGCGGGCGTTCGGGACCCCGCCGTCGCGGCTGTGAGATCGCGCCGTATATAGGCCGCCCGCTTCCGGCGAAGCAACGCAGCCGCTCATGGAGCCCGGGATCGGTCGGCCGCGGAAAGATTACCGTATCCGGGCGTTGCCACAGGGAGTGCCCCTCAATCGGAGGCCTGATGCCGAGCCGGAATGGACGCAACACGGTCATGGTCGCGGGCGCGAGCGCCGGCGTCGGCCGGGCGGTGGCCCACGAATTCGCCCGGCACGGCTGGAATGTCGGGCTGATCGCCCGGGGCGAGGCAGGGCTCAGGGGCACGATCCGCGACGTGGAGCAGGCCGGTGGCCGGGCACTGGCCTTCGCGGCCGACGTCGCCGACGCGGATGCGGTCGCGCAGGCCGCCGACGCCTTGGCCGACCGGTTCGGCGGTATCGACGTCTGGGTCAACAACGCCATGGTGACGATCTACGCAGCCGTGCAGGAGACGCGCCCGGAGGAATTCCGCCGCGCCACGGAGGTCACCTATCTCGGCCAGGTCCACGGCACCCTGGCAGCCCTCCGACACATGGTCCCGCGCGACCGGGGCACGATCGTCCATATCGGCTCGGCGCTCGCCTACCGGTCTATCCCGCTCCAGGCGAGCTACTGCGCCGCCAAGGCCGCCGTGCGCGGCTTCGTCGATTCCCTGCGCAGCGAGCTGCTCCACGACGGCAGCCGGGTGCGGCTGACGATGGTGCAGCTGCCGGCGGTGAACACGCCTCAGTTCGACTGGGCGCGCTCACGGCTGCCGCGCAAGCTCGAACCGGTGCCTCCGATCTACCAGCCGGAGGCCATCGCCCGGCACGTCTTCCGGGCGGCCCACGATGCGCCGCGGGAGTTGTGGATCGGGGCCTCGGCCTGGACGGCGATCATCGGAAACATGCTGATCCCGGGCTGGATCGACGGCTATCTCGCCCGGCACGGCTATCGCGGGGAGATGACCAGCGTGCAGGCCAAGAGGAACCGACCCGACAACCTCTACGACCCGGTAGATACCGATCCGGGGGCGCATGGACGCTTCGACGCCCGTGCGACCGGACAGGTCACCGCGGCCGACCCGCGCTGGCTGAAATTGGGCCTCGCGGCGGCGCTCGGTCTCGTGGCCGGGACGATGCTGTTCGCCACCGAGGCGCACGGGCGCGAGACGGGGCGACAGGCCCGTCGGCGGAGCCAACCCCCGGTCTAGCCGCGCGACAGGCCGAGGCCGGCCTGCCACCTCACGCCGCCCGCACAGTCACGAGGAAGCGCTGGACCTCGGCCGTGAGTTGCGCGGATTGATCCGACAGCGCCGATGCCGCGGCCAGAACCTGGCCCGCGGCCGTGCCAGTCTCCTCGGCGGCCGAAGCGACGCTCGCGATGTTGCTCGTCACCTCGCCCGTCCCGGCCGCAGCCTGCCCGACATTGCGCACGATCTCCTGCGTTGCAGCCTCCTGCTCTTCGACGGCCGCCGCGATCGAGGCCGCGACGCCGTTGATCTCGCGGATCCGCGCCGCGATGGCGCCGAGCGCGGACGCGGCCTGATTCGACGCGCCCTGCACCTGCCCGACCTGCCGGCCGATCTCCTCGGTGGCCCGGGCCGTCTGGTCGGCCAGCGCCTTCACCTCCGCCGCCACGACGGCGAAGCCCTTGCCGGCCTCGCCGGCGCGGGCCGCCTCGATGGTGGCATTCAGCGCCAGCAGGTTCGTCTGGGCCGCGATGCCCGAGATCAGCGCCACGATCTCGCCGATCTTGCCGACGCTCTGGGTCAGGGCGTGGACCAGCTCGCCGCTTCGGTCCGCCTCCGCCACGGCAGTCTGCGCCAACCCCGCCGAGCCATCGACCTGCCGGCCGATCTCCTGCACCGACGTGCCCAGCTCCTCCGCGGCAGCCGCGACCGTGCCGACATTCGTTGCGGCTTGGTCGGCCGCGGCCGCCACGGTGGTCGACCGCGCCGCCGTCTCGGAGGCGGTGGACGCCATGGACTGCGCCGTGGCTTGCAGCGCGCCTGCCGAGCCGGACACCGCGCGGACGATCCCGCCGACCGCTTGCTCGAACCCGTCGGCGATCTCCCGCAGAGCCGTGCGGCGCTCCACCTCCGCGGCGTGCCGGGCCTCGGCGGCCTCCTGCTCCAGCGACCGGGTCCGGAGCAGGTTGTCCTTGAACACCTGTACGGCGCCGGCCATCGCCCCCAGTTCGTCCGTGCGCTGGGCTCCGGACACGTGGCCGTCGACGTCGCCGTCGGCGAGGCGGCGCATGGAACCCGCCAGCCCGAGGATGCCCCGCACGACGCGCACCTGGACGATCAGGATCGCCGCAGCCGCGACTCCGGTCGCGAAAAGGATGGCGGCGACCGCGAATATGAAATCCTGGCGGGCCGCCGCCGCGGAGGCGCGCGCCCGCTTCACGGCCGCGTCGATGACCGTGACCGCCGCGTCGGAGATCGCCTTCAGGCCGGCCAAGACCCGGGTATCCCATTCCGGATCCAGGCTGAGCAGGGGGCGCCCCGCCAGGAGCTCGCCGATTGCGGCCTGCCGCATCTCCGACAGGCGGCCCGCGAAATAGGCGGCCTTCGCGCTGGCATAGGCCTCCTTCACGTCTGCATCGACCCCGGCGATCTTCACGGAGCGCTCGGCGAGTTGCCACGCCGTGCGCTCCTCTGCCTGTGCCGTGATCAGCCGCTGCAGGGCTTCGGGCTTGCTCGTGATCACTTGGGTTCGGAAGTCCCCGACGAGCGCCAGGACAGTGCCGCCGCTCTTGCGTGCGACCCAGGTCGCCGCCCTGGCATCGAGATAGCTGCCAAAGGCCGTGTCGAGGGTTTGAATCTCCGTCTCCAAAACCTCTGAAGCGGCTTCGAGCGCTGTGATGAAGCGGTTCGCGTGGTCGTCCACGTTCTTGCGGAGCGTCGGATCGCGCTCGGCGAGCCTCTGTTCGAAGGCGACGTCCATGGCCGGGCGGGCGCGCTGCCACGCGCGCAACAGGGTTTGCAGGTCGGCTCCCTTCGCGCGCAGGCCCGCCGCCGGGGCTTGGCTCAGCCCGGTGATGGCCGTGTCCGCGACCGCGTCGAACGCCGTCCGGCCCGCGAGCGAGGCCTGCCGGTGGCTGCGATTACGATCAGGCTCAGCGGAGAGGGCGAACAAGGCCCAACCGCGCTCGACGCGCAACTCTGTCAGACCGACGAAAAGTCCGTGGTCAATGGACATGTAAGTCGCGACCTGATCGGCCTTATTCAGTGCCGACCGGCTCCTGAATATCTCCAATGCGGCGAAACCGATCGACGAAAGGCCGATCAGAGCGAATAGAGACACGAGCAAGAAACGGATCGACGGCGCACGCACGAACATTACCCCACTCTTGCGAGCACGAGGTCTGATTATCCTAAGATTTATTCACAAAGCAATCAGATTTTTCAGCAGTTCGATATTCGTCTTATTGACGATATGTACCTACAGATCATTCTTTATACAAGAATTTATTCAAAAATATTCAGCTCGATCGAAATAATATACGGCGATCAGTCGAACGGTTGTTGCGGCGCAACCTCGGTGAACTTCCCGCCCTGGCAGACCGATCTCGATCCGGCGCAAGGTCAGTCACGGGAGCCGTCGCTGCCGGTAATGGGGACGGCGATCTCCGCCGACGTCGGGGGCACCCGAGGCGGCGCGCACCGTCCGGAGATGGTTGGGCGTCCCGGCCTACGGATGCATCTCAGGACCGTGCGGGACTGCGCCGTGACCCGCGAGGCTCGCGTGCCACCGGTTCAGGCCGGCTAGGTCCACGACGCCGCCCGGCCATTCGAACCCGGCGAGGTGCCGGTGCGGCCGACCCGGCTCGCCGAGGTCCGAGACCGCCGAGAAGGCGCCGTCGAGCCGGTGGCTGTCGGTGTAGCGGCTCCGGGTCGCCAGGACCGGAAGGCCGGCGGCGCGGGCCGAGCTGATGCCGGCGGCGGAATCCTCGAACGCCACGGCGTCCGCGGCGGCGACGCCCAGGCCGGCGAGCGCCAGCAGATAGACGTCGGGCGCCGGCTTCTTGCGGTCGGCCTGGTCGCCGGCGGCGATCACGTCGAAGGGCACGAGGCCGGGCGCGAAGTTCACGGCGACGAGCTGATCGACGTTCGGCCGGCTGGTCGTGGTGGCGACGGCGAGCCGGATCCCGGCCGCCCGCGCCTCGGCGATCAGCCGTCCGATGCCAGGGCGCAGGGGCAGCCGACACGCCGCCACCAGCGCGCCGTAGGCGGCGGTCTTGCGGGCGTGGATCTCCGGGGCCAGGGCGTGGAGCGCGTCGGCCTGCGCGGCGTGCTGCGTGTCGATGTAATGGGCGAGCCGCTCCTTGCCGCCCATCACGGTGAGCAGATCGGCGTAGAGCGCCGGAGCCCAGTCCCAGGGCAGGCCGACCTCCGCGAACGCGCGGTTGAACGCCTGCCGGTGCAGATCCTCGGTCTCGGCGAGGGTGCCGTCGACGTCGAAGATCAGCGCCTTCAGCACGACAGGTCGCGGCCGGAGGCGCCCTCCGCGCCATCACGGATCGCCGCGATGCGCTCGGCATAAGCGTCCGGGCCGCCGGCGAAGACGGCGTTGCCGGCGACGAAGGTGTCGGCACCGGCGCGGCTCGCGGCCTTCACGGTCTCGGGATCGATGCCGCCGTCGACCTGGATGCGGATGTCGCGCCCCGCCACCATGGCGCGCACCCGCGCGACCGACTCCATGGCGCTCTTCAGGAAGCTCTGCCCGCCGAAGCCGGGATTGACGGTCATCACCAGCACGAGGTCCACGAGGTCGAGCACCGGCTCGACCATGGCGGCCGGCGTGCCGGGATTGATCGCCACGCCCGCGCGCTTGCCGAGGTCGCGGATGGTCTGGAGCGAGCGATGGATGTGCGGCCCGGCCTCGGCATGGACCGTGATGCCGTCGGCGCCGGCCTGCGCGAAGGCCGCGAGATACGGATCGGCCGGGGCGATCATCAGGTGCACGTCGAAGAACTTCTGCGTGTGCGGTCGCAGAGCCTTCACCACCGGCGGCCCGAAGGTGATGTTGGGCACGAAATGCCCGTCCATCACGTCGAGGTGGATCCAGTCGGCCCCGGCCGCATCCACGGCGCGGGTCTCCTCGGCGAGCTTCGAGAAGTCGGCGGAGAGGATCGAGGGGGCGATGACGGGTGTGAGCATGGGAGGCTTTCGGGATGGTTCAGGCCAGCCTGCGGCGGCGCTCGACGAGCTGCATGATCATCGGCGTCAGGATCAGCTGCATGGCGAGATCCAGCTTCCCGCCGGGGATCACGATGGAATTGGCTCGGCTCATGAAGCTGTCGTGGATCATGGAGACGAGATACGAGAAATCGATCCCTTTCGGGTCCTTAAAGCGGATCACCACCATCGACTCGTCGGCGGTGGGGATCCAGCGGGCGATGAACGGGTTCGAGGTGTCGACCGTCGGCACCCGCTGGAAGTTGATGTCGGTGAACGAGAATTGCGGGCAGATGGTCTGCACGTAATCCGGCATGCGCCGCAGGATCACGTCCGTGACGGCCTCGGTGGAGTAGCCGCGGAACGATCGGTCCCGGTGCAGCTTCTGGATCCATTCGAGGTTGATCACCGGCACGACGCCGATCTTCAGGTCGGCGTAACGGGCGATGTCGACGTCCTGGTCGGCCACGCAGCCGTGCAGGCCCTCGTAGAACAGCAGGTCGGAATCCGGGGGGAACGACTCCCAGTCCGAGAAGCTGCCCTCCGGGATGCCGTAGGCGTGCGCATCGTGGGCGTCATGCGCGTAATGGCGGGTCCGGCCGGTGCCGGACTCGGCGTAGCTTCGGAACACCGCCTCCAACTCGGGCAGGAGGTTGGCCCGCGGCGCGAAGTGGGACAGCGTCGGCTCGTTCGCCATCATGGCCCGCATCGTGTCCCGGTCGAAGGCGTGGAAGCCGTCGCCCTCGATGAACACCGCCAGCACGTCCTCCCGGCGGAAGATCTGCTCGAAGGTGTTGCGAACCGAGGTCGTGCCGGCCCCGGAGGAGCCGGTCACCGAGATGATGGGATGCCGCGCCGACATTCTGTTCGGCCTTCGTGCTGCGCCTACGACCGCATGAGGCCGCGCTGGCCGAAGAGCGGCGAGCGGCCGGCATCGGGCTTGCCGCCCGCGTAGTAGGTCGCAACGCAGTCCACCTCCTCGGTGGAGCCGCAGACCAGAGGCGCCCGCTCGTGGATGCCGGTGGCCACGAGATCGAGAATCCGGGTCTGGCCATCGGTGGCGGCGCCGCCGGCCTGCTCGACCAGCATCGCCACGGGGGCGACCTCGTAGAGCAGCCGCAGGCGGCCGCGGGCGTAGTTCTTCCGGGCGTCGCCCGGATAGAGGAACACGCCGCCGCGGGTCAGCACGCGCTGGATGTCGGCCACCAGGGAGGCGAGCCAGCGCATGTTGTAGTCCTTGTCGCGCGGCCCCTCGGTGCCGCGCTGGCAATCCTCGATATAGGCCTTCACCGGGGCGTCCCAGTGCCGGGCGTTCGAGGCGTTGATGGCGAATTCCTTGGTGGTGGCCGGCACCGAGAGGGCCGGGCTCGTCAGCTTGAACCGGCCCTCGGCGCGGTCGAGCACGTAGGACTGGGTGCCGTCGCCAAGCGTCAGGATCAGCGCGGTGGCCGGTCCGTAGGTGACGAAGCCCGCGGCGATCTGGGCCGAACCGGGCGTGGTGAACGATGCGAGCGGATTCGCCGGATCCTTGATCGACGGCCGGATGCCGAAGATCAGGCCGACGGCCATGTTGACGCCGATGTTGGACGAGCCGTCGAGGGGATCGATGGCGACCGCGAGCGGCGCGTCCGGGTTCAGCCGCATCACCTCCTCGGCCTCCTCGGAGGCGACCTCGGCGACCGGGGCGCCGCGAAGCGCCGCGGTCACGCTTTCGTGCGCGATGACGTCGAGGGCCTTCTGCACGTCGCCGTCGCTGTTATGCTCGCCGGCCGCCGCGAGGTCGCCGCCGAGCGCCCCGCGCCCGATCCGCTCGCTGATCTCCACGGCCGAGCGCGCGACGGCCGCGATCACCGCGGCGGCGTCCTTCAGGGCCGGGTTGGCGTCCACGGCCTGCGCCAGGCAGGTCTCGAGGGGCGTTCCGACCGCCGCTGAAATTGCCATCGGCCTACTCCTCCTGCTCGGATCCCGTCCCTCGGGATCGCGCGTTCCGCGCCGGCTCTGTAGCGGCCGCTCGGCTGCCAAGATAGCGGTCTCTGTCTCCGGATCGACAGGAACCCGCGGCCGGGCCTTCAAGATTTCTGTGCGATCTTGTGCCATAGGACGAAAAAAACGAGATGTCCGCCATGCGCAACCTCTCCCTCAAGCAGCTTCAGGCGGTCGCTGCCGTGGCCCGCCTCGGCACCATGACCCGGGCGGCGCAGGAGCTGAACGTCACTTCGGCCGCGCTCTACGCGCGCATCCGCCAGCTGGAGGAGGAGGCCGGGCTGCTGCTGTTCGACCGGACGCCCGGCGGCCTCAAGCCGACCGATGCCGGCCGCGAGATGCTCTGGGCGATCGACAGCATCAACACGGTGCTGGAGACCTGCACCGACCGCTTGCGCACCCTGCGCGGCGCCGAGGGCGGACGGGTGGCGCTGGGCGTCGTCTCCACCGCCAAGTACTTCGCGCCCCAGGTGATCGCCGGCTTCGTCAAGAAGCATCCCGGCGTCGAGATCAGCCTGTCGGTGCGCAACCGCGGCCAGACCGTCGAGGCCCTGCGCGGCTACGAGATCGACTTCGCCCTGATGGGCCGCCCGCCCCGGGACTTCCCGATCGAGGCCGCCACCTTCGGCCCGCACCCGATCGTGCTCATCGCGCCGCCGGGGCACCCTCTGGCGGGCAAGAGCGGCCTGAACCGCGAGGACCTCGCCGACCAGCCCTTCTTCCTGCGCGAGGAGGGCTCGGGCACGCGCATGGTGTTCGAGGAATTCATGGCCGGCGTGCTGGTGAAGCGGGCACCGCTCGATATCGACACCGGCTCGAACGAGACCATCAAGCAGGCGGTCATGGCCGGCCTCGGGATCGCGCTGCTCTCGGTGCATTCGGTGGCGGCCGAGCTGGAGAGCGGGCGGCTCGTGCTCCTCAACGTCAAGGGCCTGCCGATCCGGCGCGACTGGTACGCGGTCCGGCGCGCCGACAAGGTGCTCGGGCCTGCGGCCTCCGCGGTCTGGTCCTACCTGATGTCGGAGGGTGCGCGCAGCCTGCCGGGCGTCGCAGAGAGCGGTCTCGCGCTGGCGGGAGCCAAGGCGTGAGTGCGGCCGGGATCGTCGTCGCGGGCGCCGGCCAGGCGGGCTTCCAGCTCGCCGCCTCCCTGCGCGAGGGTGGGTTCAGGGACCCGATCACCCTGGTGGGCGACGAGACCGCCCTTCCCTACCAGCGGCCGCCCCTGTCGAAGGCCTACCTCGCCGGCAAGACCGATCAGGAGGGTCTGTTCCTGCGCCCGCCCGGCTTCTTCGCAGAGCACGCGATCACGCTCCGGCCGGGGCTCCGGGCCGTCGCGATCGACCGGACGGCGTGCCGGCTGCAGCTGTCGGACGGCGGGCACCTGCCCTACGACCACCTCGTGCTCGCCACCGGCGCGCGCAACCGGCCTCTGCCCGTGCCCGGGGCAGACCTCGAGGGTGTGCGTCAGCTGCGCGGCCTCGCGGATGCCGACGCGCTCAAGGCGGAGATCGAGGCCGCCCGGGCGATCGTGGTGGTGGGCGCCGGCTTCATCGGGCTCGAATTCGCCGCCGTCGCGGCCGGGCGCGGCCTCTCCGTGACGGTGATCGAGGCAGCCGAGCGCCCCATGGCCCGGGCGATCTCGGCGGAGATGGGCGCGTTCTTCCGCGCGGCTCAGGAGACCATGGGCGTGCGCTTCGCCTTCGGGGCCGGCGTGACGGCGATCCTCGGACGGGACGGCCGCGCCGTCGGCGTCGCCCTCGCGGACGGCGGAGAGCTGCCCGCAGACCTCGTCCTCGTCGGCATCGGCGTGCTGCCGAACCGGGACGTCGCCCTGGAGGCAGGCCTGCCGGCCGAGGATGGGGTCCGGGTCGACGCGTTCCTGTCGACACCCGATCCGGCCATCTCGGCGATCGGCGACTGCGCGCGGTTTCCCAGCCCCTTCGCCCACGGACTCACGCCGGACGGCACGGTGCGCATCGAATCCGTGCAGAACGCCATCGACCAGGGGCGCTGCCTCGCGGCACGGCTTAACCGAAAGCCGGCGGCCTACGGCGCGCTGCCCTGGTTCTGGAGCGACCAGGGCCGGCACAAGCTGCAGATCGCCGGGTTGTCGGGCGCCTCGGATAACAGCGTGGTCCGCGGGTCTGGACCCGCCTTCTCGGTCTTCCGCTTCCGCGACGGCCGCCTGAGCGCCGTCGAATCCGTCGACAGGGCGGCCGACCACATGATCGCCCGGCGGCTCCTTACGGCCGGGACGCCGCTGACCCCGGACCAGGCGGCGGATCCGGATTTCGACCTCAAGGCGCTTGCGCTGCAGCGGCCCTGAGGGCGCTCAGCCCGGGAACGCCACCGGGGCGGACTTCTGCCGCAGGGCGATGGCGGTGCCGATGCCGAGCGCCAGGATGGTGACCGCGCAGAGGGCGAGCGCTCCGAATTGGCCGAGCCGGAGGAGCGCCTGCCCGATCACCGCGACGCCGAGCGCCTGCCCGCAGAAGAACGAGAAGGCGTGGAGCGCCACCGCGGAGGCGCGGGCCGTGGGCGCGACCTCGGTGACCTGCGTCTGGTAGGTGTTGTGCAGCATGTAGAATCCGAGCCCCATGGCGGTGAGCGCGGCGCAATCGACCTGCCACGTACCGGCGAGCCCGACGACGGTGAGGGATGCGCCGCAGATCAGGCCGCCGCCGATGAGCATCCGCGGCAGGCCGAGCAGCCGCACCAGCAGCCCGACCAGGGCCGAGTAGAGCAGGCCTCCGACCGCAAACCCCGCCAAGACGAGTCCGGCCTCGCGCGGGCCGCCCTCGCCGCGGGCCTCGATCAGCGGGGCGAGGTGCGGGAACACGCCGAAGATCGCGATGGCCTCGATGAACACCGCCGAGAACAGCACCCGCGCCCGGGGATTGCGCAGGATCGTCCGGTAGCGCGTCACCGCCACGCCGAAGGCCGGACGTCGGGCGGGGGCGCGACCGGCCCGGTCGAAGCCGAACACGGTCGCCGCGCAGGCTATGGCCGCCACCGCTGCGGTGACCGCGAAGACGCCCCGCCAGCCGATCGCCGCCTCGATCAGGCCCGCGAAGGTCGAGCCCGAGAGCTGGCCGAGGATCACCGCAACCAGGAAACGGCCGATCGCCACCTGACGGCTCTCCATGGGCACTCGGTCGCCCAGCAGCGCCAGGGACAGGGGAATGCAGCCCCCCGCCGCAGCCCCCGCCAGCATGCGCAGGCCGAACAGGCTGCCGATGTCGGGGGCGATGCTGCACAGGGAGAGGGCGACGGCGAGCACCGCCAGGCAGGTGCTCATCACCCGCTCCTTGCCGAGCGCATCGCCGATCGGCCCGAGCACGGGCTGGATGAAGGCGTAAGGCAGCGCGAAGGCGGTGGAGAGGAGCGCCACCGTGTGGGCGTCGCTCGCGAGGTCCCGGGCGAGCACGCCCACCAGGGGCTCGACGGAGCGCAGCGCGAAGGTGCTGCCGAACCCCGCGCAGGCCAGCACGACGATCAGGCGCGGGATCGAGGTGGCCGGCGGCGCGGCGAGCGCCGCGGCGGATGGGAGGGCCGGCTCTGTGCTGTCCGTCATGGGAACGCTTCGCGACGCGGGCAGAATCCGCTCTGCGGCATCGCATCTCCCTCGCCGGAGCGGAACCCCGCCGCGCGACAGATCAGTGCGCGTAGAAGGCCGGATCGGAATTGTCGGTCGGATTCGCGAAGGCCCAGCGCAGGGCGGAGGACAGCGGTACGGTGTAGGTCAGCCCGCGCGGCGGCACCGGCTTCAGGAACCAGCGGTCGTAGAGCGTCATGATCTCGGGGCTTCGGTAGAGATCGGCGGTCGCCCGGTCGACCACCGCCTTGAAGGCCGGATCGTCCCGGCGCAGCATGATCCCGTAGGGCTCCGGATTCGACAGGGTCTCCTCGCTGACCACGTAGGCGGAGGGCTCCTTGGACTGTGCCGCGACCACGCTGAGCTGCACGTCGTCCATGACGAAGGCCGCCGCCCGGCCGGTCTCGACCATGAGGAACCCTTCCGGGACGTCCTTGGCGGCGGTCACCGTGATGCCGAGCTTGCGCTCGTTGTTGGCCTTGATCAGCATCAGGATGTTGGTCGAGCCGGCCACCGACGAGACCGTCTTGCCGCGCAGGTCGTCCAGGCTGGCGATGTGCTGGTCCTTGCGGGACACGAAGCGGGTCGCCGTCAGGAAGTGCGTGTTGGTGAAGTCGACCTGCTTCTTGCGCTCGGCGTTGTTGGTCGTCGTCCCGCATTCGAGATCGATCGTGCCGTTGGTCATCAGCGGGATGCGCGACGAGGAATTGACGAACTCCATGGCGACCTCGAGGCCGGGCCTCTTGAGCTCGCGCTTCACCGCGTCGGCGATCCGCAGGCAGATGTCGACCGCGAAGCCCACGACCTTCTGGTTCTGGTCCAGGTAGCTGAACGGGGTCGCGGTGTCGCGCACGCCGAGGACCAGCCTGTTGTTGTCCTGGATCTTCCTCAGGGTGCCGGCGGGCTCCCCTGCCTGGGCGGGAGCGCCGAGGAGGAGCGCGGCGAGCATGGGGGCGAGCAGGCGCATGGGCTGGCGTGTTCCGGTCGCGCGATCGGGGCGCCGGGCGCGTTGCTCCGCGGCGGGGAGCCGGACTGCGCGCCGGATCCGGCCCCCGGATCCGGCCTCAGCAAGAGTCCGGCCGCGCTCAGGCCGACGCGGCCGCCTCGTGTTCCTGCGCGAGCTGCGCGTCCGCGGCGGCGACCTTGCGGGAGGCCGGGCGGGATCGGATGCGCTCCACGTAATCCACCAGGATGGGCGCGGGCTCGACGAGGCCGAACCCCATGGTCCAGCCGAGGGCGCCGCCCCACAGGACGTCGGCGGCGCTGAAGCGCGCCCCGAGCAGGTATGGGCCGGGCGTCAGCGCCTCCTTCACCCGGGCGATGACGCTGTCGTAATCGGCATAGGCCGACATACCGCGCGGCCCCGGCTCCCGTTTCAGGTGCCGGTCGATCACGGCGGGCTCGAAGCAGGAGCCGTAGAACACCATCCAGCGCAGGTAGGCGGCGCGGGCGGGCTCGGCGGGCGCCGGGGCGAGACCGGCCTCCGGGAACAGGTCCGCGAGGTAGAGGTACACGGCCGCCTGCTCGGTCACGAGGGCCTCCCCGTGTCGGATCGCCGGCACCTTCGCCATCGGGTTGACGGCGCGGTAGGCGTCCTGGAGGTGCTCGCCGGCCCGCATGTTGAGCGCGTGCAGCCGATACGGGACGCCGAGTTCCTCGAGCAGCACGCGCACGCCCGACGAGCGGGTATTGGGCGAATGATAGAACTCGATGTCATGCATATTGGACGCTCCGCAGCCGGCGAGGATTGTCGATTCGCACGGCGGCACGCTCATACCGGCTGAAGTTCGGGTCAACCGCGGACCGGTACGCTGCTTCTCAAGGGACCGGAATCGCGGCAGGAACGTTGGGCGATTGTGCGATGCCGCGCGTTGGGGTTCCGTCCCGGACGATGCGAGCCGGGGGTTCGAGTTTCCATGGCGAAGATTCTGCTGGTCGAGGATCACGAAGAGATCTGGGACTTCCTCTCTCGGCGCCTCAAGCGGCGCGGCTACGAGGTGATCCTGGCGCATGACGGCGAGGCCGGCGTCCATCAGGCCCGCTCGGGCCAGCCCGACGTGATCCTCCTCGACATGAACCTGCCGGTCCTCGACGGCTGGTCGGTCGCGCGGACCCTGAAATCGGGCACCGACACCCGGGCGATCCCGATCATCGCGCTCACCGCGCACGCGATGTCGGGCGACCGCGACAAGGCGATCCAGGCGGGCTGCGACGACTATCATCCCAAGCCGGTCGATTTCTCGAAGCTGCTCAGCCAGATCGGCGCGGCCCTGGGCGAGACCGAGCAGGCGAGCTGACCCGGTTCGGATCGGCGCGCCGTCGCCCCGAGAACTGACATGAGTGGAGCGTATTCGTGACCGAGGATCCCGTCACTGCCCAGCGCCTGAAGCAGGGCCTGCCGGTCATCGTGGCGCTGGCCTCGCTGCTCCTCGTGGTCGCCACGTTGGCGGCGCTGTATTTCGGCCGCGAGATCCTCGTGCCGGTGACACTGGCGATCCTGCTGAGCTTCGTGCTGGTGCCGGCGGTCCGGATGCTCAGGCGGCTGCGCGTGCCGCGGGCGCCGGCAGTGCTGCTGGTCGTCGTGATCGTCTTCGGCGCCCTGTTCGGGCTCGGCAGCCTGATCGCCAGCGAGGCATCCCAGCTCGCCGCCGACCTGCCGCGCTACACCCAGGTGATGCGCACCAAGATCAAGGATCTGCGCGGGGCGACCTCCGGGACCAGCACGCTGTCACGGATCGTCGACATGGTGCAGGATCTCGGCTCCACCCTGCAGCCGCCGCCTGCCGCGGAGGTGCGTGGCGAGCCGGGATCGCGCACGCATCCCCTCACCGTCGAACTCACGCCCGCCCGCGCCAGCGTGGTCGACACGCTTCAGACCTTCGCGGGACCGATCCTCCATCCCCTGGCCACGACGGGCCTGATCCTGATCTTCACGATCTTCATCCTGCTGCAGCGGGAGGATCTGCGGAACCGGGCGATCAAGCTGGCCGGCGGCTCGGGCGACCTGCGCCGCACCACGGCGGCGATCGACGACGCCGCGAGCCGGCTCAGCCGGTTCTTCCTGGCCCAGCTCGCCCTCAACATCGCCTTCGGCCTCGTCATCGGCGTCGGCCTCTGGTTGATCGGCGTGCCGAGCCCGACGCTGTTCGGCGTTCTCGCGGCGATCCTCCGGTTCGTGCCCTATATCGGCGCGGCGATCAGCGCCCTTCTGCCCCTGATCCTCGCCGCAGCAGTCGATCCCGGCTGGAGCATGGTGATCGCCACCGCGGCGTTGTTCCTGGTGGTGGAGCCGATCTGCGGCCACGTCATCGAGCCGTTGCTCTACGGCCACTCCACGGGCCTCTCGCCGGTCGCCGTGATCCTGGCGGCGACGATCTGGACCTTCCTGTGGGGCCCGATCGGCCTCGTGCTGGCGACGCCGCTCACGGTCTGCCTCGTGGTGCTCGGGCGCCATGTGGAGCGGCTCTGGTATCTCGACGTGCTGCTCGGCGACCAGCCCGCGCTGTCGCCGCCCGAGATCTTCTACCAGCGCATGCTGGCAGGCGATCCCGTCGAGGCGATCGACCAGGGCTGGCAGTTCCTGAAGGAACGCGCCCTCGTCACCTACTACGACGAAGTCGCCCTCGCGGGGCTTCTACTCGCCCAGGAAGATCTCTCGCGCGGCACCCTGGACCGCGAGCGGCAGGACGAGGTCGGCGCGGCGATCCGCACGGTCGTCGACCGCCTGGGCACCGCTCCCGTGGCACGGCGGACCCGTCGGGGATCGGGCCGCGGCCCCGATACCGAGACCGCGGCGGCGCTGGCCGCCATCGGGCCGGACCGGCAGGTCGCCGGCATCGTCCTCGGCCGCGAGGACCTCGCGCCCAACTGGCGGGGCGCGACCCCGGTCCTGTGCGTCTCCAGCCGCGGCCCCTTCGACGAGGCGGCGACGCTGATGCTGAGCCAGATCCTCGCCCGGCACGGGCTGGCCTCGCAGACCCTGTCGATGGCGGCGATCCGCGCCGGCGAGCGGCCCGAGAACCCCGAAGCTTTGGCGCTGATCTGCTTCTCCTACCTCGAGCCGGTGAGCCTGTCGCAGATCCGGTTCACGGTCCGCCAAGCTCGGGCCGCGGTGCCGGGCGTCCGGATCCTGGTGGGTTTCTGGCGCGAGCGCGATCCGGCGACCCTGGAGAGGCTGCGTCGGGCGACCTCGGCGGATTTCCTGGTGACGTCCCTCAACGAGGCCCTTTCGGCGGTGCTGGACACCTGCCGGGCGCCCACGCCGTCCCGGCTCGTCCCGGCCCAGGTCGAAACGCACGCCGGGTCACCACAGCCGGCCGCAGCATGAGCCGCCGGCGCGACACCGCCGCCGGGCACGCGCCGTCGACATCGCGCGCCCGACCGCTACAGTCTCTCACGCCCGTCGTGATCGGCCGCGCGCGAAGTGCTTCCAGGATCCGGGGGGTAACGACCGACTCTCATGTCTGAGACTCCAGAAACATCCCCCGCCGGGCCGAGCCCTCCGATCAGGGACAGCGCACCGAGCGACTTGAGCGACCGCAGGAGCGACATCTTCTTCGCGGCCGTCGAGACGACGCGCATGCCGATGATCGTCACCGATCCGCGCCAGCCCGACAACCCGATCATCTTCGCCAACCGGGCCTTCCTGGCGATGACCGGCTACACGCCGGAGGAGCTGATCGGACGCAACTGCCGATTCCTGCAGGGGCCGGAAACCGACCGCGAGAGCATCGCCCAGGTCCGCGCGGCGATCGCCGAGAAACGGGAATTCGCCACCGAGATCCTGAACTACCGCAAGAACGGTTCGACCTTCTGGAACGCCCTGTTCGTCTCCCCGGTCTACAATGCCGACGGGGAACTCGTGTACTTTTTCGCCTCGCAACTCGACGTCTCGCGCCGCCGCGACGCCGAGGAGGCCTTGGGCCAAGCCCAGAAGATGGAGGCGCTCGGCCAGCTGACCGGCGGCATCGCGCACGATTTCAACAATCTGCTTCAGGTGATCGTCGGCTACGTCGACATCCTGGCCGCCGGCCTCGAGAAGCCCGACGCCGACCGCGCCCGGCTGGGGCGGGCCGCCGAGAACATCCGCCAGGCCGCCGAGCGCGCGACGACCCTGACCCAGCAGCTGCTGGCCTTCGCCCGCAAGCAGCGGCTGGACGGCCGCGCGGTCAACCTCAACACGCTGATCGAGGGGATGGGCGAGATGGTCGCCCGCTCCGTCGGCGAGGCCGTGAAGATCGAACTCGATCTCGCGGAGGATCTCTGGAACTGCCGCGTCGACCCCACCCAGGCCGAGGTCGCGATCCTGAACGTCCTGATCAACGCCCGCGACGCGATGCCGGAGGGCGGCACCGTGCGGATCTCCACGGAGAACAGCGAGATCGCCGCCCGCGGCCGGGAGATCGGGCCGCTGCGCGATGGCCGGTACGTCAGCATCGCCATCAAGGATACGGGGACCGGCATCCCGCCGGCCGTGCTCGCCCGGGTGATGGACCCGTTCTTCACCACCAAGGAGGAGGGCAAGGGCACCGGGCTGGGCCTGTCGATGGTCTACGGCTTCGCCAAGCAGTCGGGCGGTGCCGCGCAGATCGACTCGACGGTGGGCGCGGGCACGACGGTGCGCCTGTCGTTCCCGGCGACCGACGGCGACGTGAACACGCCCCCGAAGGTCGCGCTGCGGTCCGTGGACCGGCAGGGCACCGAGACGATCCTGATCGTCGACGATCGCGAGGACGTGGCCGAACTCGCCCGGACCATCCTGCGGGACTTCGGCTACACGACGCTCGTGGCCGGCAATGCCCGCGAGGCCCTGGAGATCCTGGATTCGAGCGAGCGCATCGATCTGCTGTTCACCGACCTCATCATGCCCGGGGGCATGAACGGCGTGCTGCTGGCCCGCGAAGCGCGCAGCCGCCAGCCCAAGCTCAAGGTCCTGCTCGCCACCGGCTACGCGGAGGCGAGCCTGGAGCGAACCGATATCGGCGGCTCGGAGTTTGATCTCCTGAACAAGCCCTACCGGCGCACGGAGCTGGTCCGACGCGTGCGGGCCATCCTCGACGGTCCGACCGGGGTGGGCTGACCTTCGGGAGACGGCCGATGTCCCAGGGCGACAAGTCGAAGTACACCGACAAGCAGAAGCGCAAGGCGGAGCATATCGCGGAATCCTACGAGTCCCGCGGCGTGCCGGAAAAAGAAGCCGAGGCCCGCGCTTGGGCCACGGTCAACAAGGACGACGGCGGCGGCAAGAAGCCGGGCGGCTCGGGCCGGGGCAAGTCTACCGGTCATCCGGCCGCCCACAAGGGTGGCGCGAGCGGTGGCGAGGCGTCTGAAGGCCGGACGGCTGCGGAGCGATCCGCCTCCGCCAGGAAGGCCGCTGCGACCCGGAAGGCGAATGCCGCGGCGCGGGCGTGAGACGGATTGGCCGGCAAGGGCACAGCCGCGCCGTCGTCCCGAGCCACCCAGGGCGATCTAGCCGTCCCGCTCGGCGAGCTTGACCAGCGTGTGCAGCATCCGGTTGGCCGGCGTCGGGACGCCGAGTTCCGCGCCCTTGCGCACGACGTAGCCGTTGAGATGGTCGATCTCGCTGGGCCGGCCCCTGGCCAGGTCCTGGGCGGTGGACGAGCGCTGGTCGGCCATGGCGACGCTGAGCGCCATGACGCTGTCGAAGATGTCGGGCGCCACCCGCACATCCGCGGCTCTGGCGACGGCGCCGCATTCCCGCACCACGTCGGTCATGGATGCGACGACGCCCTCGCCCTGGACCAGCCGGCCGTAGGGAAGCTGCGTCAGGGCCGACAGGGCATTGTAGGCGCAGTTCATGATCAGCTTCGCCCAGAGGGCGTCGACGGCGCGCTCCGAGACCGTCGTCGGGATCCCGGCCGCCGTGAACGCGGCGGCGATGGCCGCACTCGTCTCCGAGGCGCCGAGGATCAGGTCGCCCCGCCCGTTGTGCCGGACGCGGCCCGGCCCGGTCATCGCGGTGGCGACGTAGACCGCCACCGGCACCACCGGCCGGCCGAGCACTGCGGCGAGCCGTTCGGCATTGTCGACGCCGTTCTGGAGGCTGAGGATCGTGGCGGCGGCGGCGAGATGCGGCGCGATCATCGCGCCGACCGCCTCGGTGTCGCCGGACTTCACGCAGACGAGCACGAGCTCGGCCCGGGTGACCCCCTCGCCCTCCGTCGTCGCCCGCACCGGCACCGCGTCCGTCCCGCCCGCGCTCTCCAGCACGAGACCGTCCGACCGTACCGCCTCGACCAGGGCGGGACGGCCGATCAGCGTCACCGGGTGGCCAGCCTTGGCCAGGAGGAACCCGTAATAGCAGCCGACCGCGCCGGCTCCGACGACAGCGACGTTCATGGCGGTACCGCTGCTCATCGCGCCGAAGCCGCGGCGCGCTCGGGATGGAACGGGGCTGCGCCGACGGCGCTGCTGCGGACATGATCGAGGAGCGCCTGGGCSGGGTGGCGCAGGCGCACGCCGTCGACGAGCTTGGCTTGGCAGCGGCAGGAATAGCCGTCCGCCAGCAGGGTGCAGCCGGGCGCCTCGGCCACGAGGCGCGCCCAGCTCAGCCCGTAGATCGCCTCCGACGTGGCCCGGTGGCGCGCCTCGTGGCCATAGGTTCCGGCCATGCCGCAGCAGCCGGCCGCCGGCACCTCGAGCCGCAGGCCCAGATGGGCGAACAGGGCCTGCCAGTCGCGGACCGCGCCCGGCGCGTTGGTGCGCTCGGTGCAGTGGGGCAAGAGCTGCAGCGTCCCGCCACCTTGCCGGGGTGGGATCCGGTCGAGCTGCGCGGCGAGCCATTCCTGGAGCAGATGGACCTTGGGCAGGTCACCGCCTCCCAGCGCCTGCGCGTATTCGGACCTGTAGGTCAGCGTCATCGACGGATCGATCCCGACGAGGGGCACGCCCTGGCGCGCCAGTTCCGACAGCATCCCGGCGTTGGACCGGGCAACGGCGGCGAACCGGGCCAGGAACCCGTGCACGTGCAGCGGCTTGCCGTTCGGGCGATAGGGCACGAGCCAGGGCTTGAAGCCGAGGGCGGCCAGCAGCGCGCAGGCGTCGGCCACGACCTCCGCGTCGAAATGGCTGGTGAAGGCGTCCTGCACCACCAGAACCGCCTTCTCCCGATCGCCGGGGTCCAGCCGGGCGAGCGCCTCGGGAGTCGCGACGGCGACGCCGAGATCCGCCAGCCGCGCCGAGAGGGCGACGGGCGACAGGGTCGGGATCGCGACCAGTCCGGCCCTGGCGAGCAGCAGGCGCACCACCGGATTGATCAGGAGGCCGTTGCTCAGGCGCGGCGCCCGGGCGGCCAGCGGCAGGAGCGGTTCCAGCGCCGCTACGAGGTGGTCCTTCAGGGGCCGGGCGTAGCGCGTGTGGTAGAGCGCCAGGAACTTCGCCCGGAAGCTCGGGACGTCGACCTTGATCGGGCAGGCGCCCGTGCAGGACTTGCAGGCGAGGCAGCCATCCATCGCCTCCTTCACCGCGTGGGAGAAGTCGCCCGCCTCGGATCGCCGCCGGATCGTGCCCCATAGGGTAGCGGCCAGGTCGCGGAGCCACCCGGCCCGCTGCCGCGCCAGTTCGGCGGTCGGATCGACGCCGTCCGACGCCGCGCGGCGCAGCCACTCGCGCATCAGCGACGCCCGGCCCTTCGGCGAGTGCCGGCGCTCGCGGGTCACCTTCCAGGACGGGCACATGGCCTCGTCCACATCGAAGCTGAAGCAGGCGCCGTTGCCGTTGCAATGGAGGGCCTCGTCGAAATCCCGGCGGACCGGCGCCGGGATGGTGCGGTCCTGCTCGCCCCGGCGCGGCACACCGTCGATCGGGGTCAGCGCCTCACCCGTCGCCGAAGCGATCTTGCCGGGGTTCATCCGGTCGCCCGGATCGAAGGCGCGCTTGACGGCCTCCAGGGCCGGCATCAGCGGGCCGAAGGTCCGGGGCACGAATTCGGAGCGGAATCCCTTGCCGTGCTCGCCCCAGAGCAGGCCACCATACTTGGCGGTGAGCGCCACCACGCCCTCCGTGACCTCGCGGATCAGGCCGTTCTGGGCGGGATCCTTCAGGTCGATCGCCGGCCGGACGTGCAGGACGCCGGCATCGACGTGGCCGAACATGCCGTAGCGCAGCCCCTTGCCGTCGAGGAGCGCCCGGAACTCCGCGATGAAGTCGGCGAGCCGTTCCGGCGGGACCGCCGTGTCCTCCACGAAGGGGATTGGTCGCGCGTCGCCCTTGGCGGCCCCGAGGAGGCCCACCGCCTTCTTGCGCATGGTCCAGAGTTTCTCGATCGCCGCACCCCGGGCGACGGTGAAGGCGAGGCGCTTGGTGTCCGGGCCGCGCTCGGCCTCCAGCATGGCGATGAGCCGCCCGAGGACGGCCTCGACGGACGCGGCGTCGTCGCCCACGAACTCCACGAGATTGATGCCGTCCACCGGCCGCCCGGCCGGATCGTCGGGGAAGAAGGCCTGCACCTCGGCCCAGATCGGATCCCTGCGGGCGAGCGCCAGCACCGTGGAGTCGATCGTCTCCACCGAGGCGGCGCCGAACGGCAGGAGCGCCTGCGCGTCGCGCAAGGCCGCGTCGAAATCGACGTAGGACAGCGCCACCAGAACCGCGGCCTTGGGGATCGGCAGCACGTTGAGCCGCGCCTCGGCGATCAGCGCCAGCGTCCCCTCCGAGCCGCAGAGGACGCTTTTGAGGTCGAAGCGCCCCTCCGCGTCGCGGAGATGCGCAAGGTCGTAGCCGGTCAGGCAGCGGTTGAGCCTGGGGAAGCGCGCGGCGATCAGCGCCGCGTTCTCGGTGACGACCGTATCGACGGTGCGGTGGATCGCGCCGACGCGGTCGTTGCGCCCCTTGGCGGCGCTCAGCCCCGCCTCGTCCAGGGGCTCGGCGGTCCAGACCGTGCCGTCGGTGAGCACGCAGGTCAGGGCCAGGACGTGGTCCCGGGTCTTGCCGTAGAGGCACGAGCCCTGCCCGCAGGCATCGGTGGAGATCATGCCGCCGATCGTGGCGCGGTTCGAGGTGGAGAGTTCCGGCGCGAAGAACAGGCCGTGCTTGGCGAGTTCCCGGTTGAGCTGGTCCTTCACCACCCCCGGCTCGACCCGGACACTCCGGTTGGCGGCGTCGATCTCCAGGATGCGGTTCATGTGCCGCGAGGTGTCGACCACGAGGCCGTGGCCGAGCGACTGGCCGTTGGTGCCCGTGGCCCCGCCCCGCGGACGGATCACGATCGCGGCGAAGCGCGGGTCGTCCAGCAATTTGGCGATGCGCACGAGGTCGTCGCGGGTCCGCGGGAAGGCCACGGCCCCCGGTTCCACCTGGTAGATCGAGTTGTCGGTGGCGAAGACCGTGCGGTCGGCGTCCGAGAGCGTCAGGTCGCCCTCGAAGCCGCGCAGGCGCAGCTCGGCGCAGGCCGCTTCGTAGAGCGGCACGGCCTCGGTTCGGCGGGTCAGGACCGGGATCATCCGTGCCTTCTACACCCGGCAGATCGCGAAGGAAGATCGGCCGTTCTGTCGCGCGTCTCCCTGCGCCCGCCGGCATCCCCTTGCCACACCGGCCGGCGCGGGACGCTCGACGGGCAGGTGGACCGGGCAAGCCGGCGCGCCTGTCGGCTCGGCCTGGAGGCGATCCGTGCACCCGGCTTCGAGACTGACATGGCGGCCGAACTGATCCGGAAGGTCGCCTCCACGGTTATAGACACGGACGGATCGCGCCTGTTGAGGACGGACGGCGCGGCGTTGCCGCGGGCCGCCCGGACACCCATCTTGGGATCGCAGGATCGTCCGTCCGATTCTCGGCCCGCACGCGGGCTCTTCCTCCGCAGAATTGTCTGGCACCCACCTTTTGGCACGACGCACCACCGCTCCGGCGGCCGAGCCCGCGGCTCCTCCGCCCCTCCCTACCCGCGAGCAGATCCTCGCCTTCGTCGCCGAGTCGAAGGAGCGCGTCGGCAAGCGGGAGATCGCCAAGGCCTTCGGCATCACGGGGGCCGCCAAGATCGACCTCAAGCGCGTCCTCAAGGAGATCGAGGCGGACGGCGACCTCGACCGCGGCCGCGGCGGACTCGCCCCGGCGGGCCACCTGCCGCCCGTGGTTCTGGCCGACATCCGCTCGCGGGACCGCCATGGCGATTTCCTGGCCGTGCCGGTGGAATGGGGCGGGGCCGGGAAGCCACCCTCCATCGTGCTGACCCAGCCGCGCGGCCCTCGCAAGGGCAACCGGCCGGCGCCGGGCATTGGCGATCGCGTCCTGCTCCGCGTCGAGCGCGACGCGGAGGGCGGCTATGCGGGCCGCGTCGTTAAGGTCATCGGCAAGAACAAGGCCGAGGTGATCGGGGTTTACCGCGCCGGCGCGCAGGGTGGCCGGATCGCGCCGGTGGAGAAGCGCTCGCAGGGCCGCGAGATCATGATCCCGCCCGGCGAGGAGGGGCAGGCCCGCGACGGCGACCTCGTCAGCGTCACCTTGGAACGTGAGACGCGGTTCGGGCTGCCGCGGGGACGCGTCCGGGAGCGTCTGGGCTCCCTCGGCTCCGAGAAGGCGGTGAGCCTGATCGCGCTCCACCTGCACAACATTCCGCACGTCTTCTCGGATGCGACCCTGGCGGAAGCCGACGCCGCCGAGCCCGCGCCCCTGACGGGCCGGGAGGATTGGCGCGACCGGCCGCTCCTGACCATCGACCCGCCGGACGCCAAGGACCACGACGACGCCGTCATGGCCGAGGCCGATCCCGATCCGGCCAATCCGGGCGGCTTCATCCTCACCGTCGCCATCGCCGACGTCGCCGCCTACGTGCGGGCGGGCTCGAGCCTCGACCGCGAGGCGCTTGAGCGGGGCAATTCCGTCTACTTCCCCGACCGGGTCGTGCCGATGCTGCCCGAGCGGATCTCGAACGACCTCTGCTCGCTCCGCGAGGGCGAGGACCGGCCGGCGCTCGCGGTGCGCATGGTCATCGCCGCCGATGGCGAGAAGCGCCGCCACAGCTTCCACCGGGTGATGATGCGGTCCCGCGCCAAGCTCGCCTACGCGCAGGCGCAGGGCGCGATCGACGGACAGCCGGACTCTGCGACCGGGCCGCTGCTGGACACGGCGCTCCGCCCGCTCTGGGCCGCGTACGCGGCCCTGCGGGAGGCCCGGGACCGCCGCGGGCCGCTCGCCCTCGATCTGCCCGAGCGCAAGGTCCTGCTCAGCCCCGACGGTGCGGTCGACCGGGTGATCGTGCCCCAGCGCCTCTATGCCCATCGGCTCATCGAGGAGTTCATGATCCAGGCGAACGTGGCCGCCGCCGAGACCCTGGAGCACGCCCGGCAGCCGCTGATCTACCGCGTCCACGACGAGCCGGCTCAGGAGAAGATGCGGGCGCTCGGCGAGGTTCTGGCTTCGGTGGGCATCAAGCTGCCGAAGGACGGCGCGCTGCGCCCCGCCCTGTTCAACCGGATCCTGGCCATGGCGGCCGAGACCGAGCACGGCGTCTTCCTCAACGAGGTCATCCTGCGCAGCCAGGCCCAGGCGGTCTACGCCGCCGAGAACCTCGGCCATTTCGGCCTGAACCTGCGCCGCTACGCGCACTTCACCTCGCCGATCCGGCGCTACGCCGACCTCGTCGTCCACCGGGCGCTGATCACCGCCTGCCGGCTCGGCTCCGACGGTCTGGCCGTCGCGATCTCCGCGGGTGAGCTCGCCCAGATCGGCGAGCAGATCTCGGCCGCCGAGCGCCGCGCCATGGCGGCCGAGCGCGAGACCATCGACCGGCTGATCGCCCACCACCTCGCCGATCAGGTCGGCGCCACCTTCGAGGGTCAGATCGCGGGGGTGACCCGCGCCGGGCTGTTCATCAAGCTCGACGAGACCGGCGCCGACGGGTTCGTGCCCGTTTCGCAGCTCGGCGCCGACTATTTCCGCCACGAGGAAGGCCGCCACGCCCTGGTCGGCGAGCGAAGCGGGGAGACGTTCCGCCTCGGCGACCGGGTCGAGGTGCGGCTCGTGGAAGCCGCGCCGATCGCCGGCGCGCTGCGCTTCGAGCTGCTCAGCGAGGGCCGCTCCCGGTCGGGCGCCCGGAAGGCCGGCCCGGGGCAGAAGCCCGGCGCTCGACCGTTCAAGTCCGCGCCGCCCGGCCGCCCCGCCGGAATCCGCAACACCGGGTCGCGCCATCGCGGCTCGCGCCGCTGACCGGGCCGATGTACACCCCTCCCATGACCGCCGACGCGCTCCCGGCCCGCACTCGCCTGATCCCCGCGCTGGCCCGCGGCTTCATCGGCCGCTGTCCCCATTGCGGACAGGGGCGGATCTTCGGCCGCTTCCTCAAGGTCCGGCCCGACTGCGAGGCCTGCGGCCTGGAGCTGCACCACCACAGGGCCGACGACCTGCCGCCCTACGTGGTCATCTTCATCGTCGCCCACATCGTCGGGTACCTGATCCTGGAGACCGAGAGCGCCTACGAGGTGCCCCTCTGGGTGGAGATGGGCGTCTGGCCGGTCTTCACGCTCCTCTTCGCCCTTGTCCTGCTCCAGCCGGTCAAGGGCGCCGTCGTCGGCCTGCAATACGCCCTTGGCATGCACGGCTTCGCCACGCTACCGCGGAGCCGCCCCGTCCCGGGGCTGGAGGAGACCCGCCTTGCCGCAGCCGGAGCCACAGATCGCGACCGGTCCTGAGGGGAAGCCCGCCGCGGCGCGCCTGCGCCCGCGGGACGCCGCGACCATGATCGTGATCGACCGGCGCGGAAAGGGCGGCCCCAAGGTCCTGATGGGCCGGCGCAACCCGAACCTCGCCTTCATGCCGGGGAAGTTCGTCTTTCCGGGCGGCCGGATCGAACTCGGCGACCGCCACATGCCGGTGGCCGGGGCGCTCCCCGACTACGCGGAGGCGGCCCTGACCCGGCAGGTCTCCCGCCCGCCGCATCATCTCGGCCGCGCACTGGCCCTCGCCGCCATCCGCGAGACCTACGAGGAGACCGGCCTGCTGCTCGGCACGACCGAGCACGGCGCCCCCGAGGGCACCCCGGAGGGTTGGGAGGGCTTTGGCCGCCACGGCGTCCTTCCGGATCTCGAGGCCCTGCACCTCGTGGCCCGGGCAATCACCCCGCCCAAGCGCGTGCGCCGCTTCGACACGCGCTTCTTCGCGGTCGACCACCGGATGGTGGCGGCCGAGGAGCCGGGGCGGATCAGCGTCGACGCCGAGTTCACCGAACTCGCCTGGGTCCGCCTCGATGCCGCGCGCAAGCTCGACCTGCCTTACATAACCCGGGCGATCCTCGATGACCTGGAGGCGCAGATCACCGTCGATTTCGCGCCGCATCGGATGATCCCCTTCCACTACGAACGCTACGGCCGCCGGGAGCGGGTAGCCTTGTGAGCCACCCGGAAAAGCTGGCACGGGAGGCGCGGCGGGGGATCCGATCGGAAGATGTGGCGGCGATCTCGGCGGCCGTGACCTGCGTCACCGTCGTCGGCATAGGGCTGAGCCTCTCGATCCCGCTCCTCTCGATCGAGCTGGAGCGGCGCGGCGCGTCGAGTACGCTGATCGGGCTCAACACGGCGGTGGCCGGCATCGCCAGCATCTGCACGGTGCCGTTCGTGCCGCGGCTCGCGGCGCGGATCGGCGTTGCGCCGCTGCTGGGCCTGGCGCTCCTCGTCGGGGCGGTCAGCCTGGCGCTGTTCCCGCTCCTGCCGGGCATTGCCCTGTGGTTTCCCCTGCGCTTCGTCTTCTCGGCGACCCTCGGCGCGCTGTTCGTCCTGTCCGAATACTGGATCAACGCGGCCGCGCCCCCCGAGCGTCGCGGCCTCGTGATGGGCATCTACGCCACCGTCCTGGCGGCGGGGTTCGCGGTCGGCCCCCTGCTGCTGGCGCTGGTCGGGACCGAGGGGCCGGCGCCCTACGCAACCGGGGCCGTCCTGATGCTGGCCGGCGGCCTGCCGATCCTGCTGGCCCGCGGGCTGTCGCCAACGATCGAGACGGGCTCGGGCCGGAGTATCCTCGGCTACGTGCGGCTCGCTCCAGGCGCCCTGGCGGCGGCCCTCGCCTATGGTGCGGTGGAGACCGGCATCTTCGCAATCCTGCCGCTCTACGGCCTGCGCCTCGGCTACGACGCGCAAGGAGCGGCCGGCCTCGTCAGCCTGATCGCGCTGGGCAACGTGCTGTTCCAGATCCCGTTCGGCTGGCTCGCAGACCGGCTCGACCGCAGCGCCGTGCTGCTCGGCGCCGGACTCGCGGGTGCGGCGGGTTCGGCCCTGATCCCCCTGGCGGCGGGCAGTCCCATCGCGTTCGGCCTCCTGCTCCTGGTGTGGGGCGGGATCGCCGGCACCCTCTACACGGTCGGGCTGGCGATGCTCGGGGACCGCACGCCGGCAAACGATCTCGCTGGCGCCAACGCGGCCTTCGTGGTGCTCTACAATGTCGGGCTGATGCTGGGTCCGCCGGTGATCGGCGGTGGCCTCGACCTCGCGCCGCCGCACGGCTTCGCGCTGGCGCTCCTCGCCCTGTTTCTGGCCTTCGCCGGATGGCTGGCTGCCACGGAGTGGGTGCCCCGCCACTCTTGACCTGCCGAGCCCGATCGGGCATTCACCCGCCCGTATTCGGCCGGGCCTTCCCGGCCATTTGCGTTTCGCTCACGCGGAATGCCGCACCCTGCAGGAGCGCCGCGCCATGGCCAAGGCCGTCACCGTCAAGATCAAGCTCATCTCCACCGCCGACACCGGCTACTTCTACGTCACCAAGAAGAACTCCCGGACGCAGACCGAGAAGCTGTCGATGCGCAAGTACGACCCGGTCGCGCGCAAGCACGTCGAGTTCAAGGAGACGAAGATCAAGTAAGACGCCGGGCCGCATCCCGGCCCGACCGTTCATGTGAAGCCGCTCCGGGGACGGGGCGGCTTCTTTCTTTGGGGCGCCCTCCTGCGGGCGGAGGGCCGCCGAGTGCGGGAATCCCGCCGCGCCCCGCACGGGGAAACGCCCCCGTTGGTCGGCGACGACGGCGGCTTGCGCGGTCAGGCGGGCGCTGGAAGGTCCGGATCGAGCGTCCGCGCCAGGGATCGCGCGATGGCCACGAGGGCGGTCACCATCGGCGTTGACGGCTCACGCCGCGGGGCGACGAGGCCGATCGTGTGCTCCAGGTCCGGGGCGGTGATCGGGATCGTGCGCACGCCCTCCATCGGTCCCAGCGCATCGACCAGGATCTCGGGCATGATCGAGGCCCAGCGCAGGGTGCGCACGTGGGTCAACAGCACGATCATCGAGTTCGACTCGAGGGTCGCGGCGGGATCCGCACCAGATTCCCGGATCTGCTGGTCGATGATCCGCCGGTTCTGCATGTTCGGGGTGAGCAGGCACAGCGGCAGGCTGCCGGTCTCCGCCCAGGTGACGCTCGCCCGGCCGTCGAATGGGCCGCCGATCGCCGTGACGAGACGATAGCGCTCCCGATAGAGCGGCACGGAGACCACCCGCCCGAGCGGCTCGTTGTCCAGGTAGGTCAGGCCGGCATCCGCCTCGAGGTTCTCGATCAGCGAGAAGATGTCGGCCGAGGTGGCTGATTCGACCGTGAGCCGCACGTCCGGATGCCGCTCGCGGTAGGGGGTCGTGAGGTTCACGATCATCGGCAGGGCCGTGGGGATCGCGGCGATGCGCAGGTGCCCGGTCAGGCCCCGGCGCAGGCCGGTGACTTCCTCGTGCATGGCCCGGGCATCGGCCACGATGCGCCGCGCCCATTCCAGGACCCGCTCGCCCTCGGGGGTGAAGCCCTGGAAGCGGGAGCCGCGCAGCACGAGTTGCACGCCGAACCGGTTCTCCAGCTGCTTCACGCCGGCCGAGAGGGTCTGCTGGGTCACCCCGCAGGATTCCGCGGCGTGCCCGAAATGCTGCTCGCGGGCGAGCGCGAGCAGGAAGTCCAGCTTGTCGATCACGACGGAGGCGTCCCGGCACGGCGAGGCGCCGGAACCCTAGCGACCCGCCGTGCCGGCCACAACCGAGGGCTCCCGGCACTCACCGGAACAGGATGAACGCCTTCGACAGGGTGATGCCGATGCCCCAGACGATCGGAATGCCGACCACCGCCCAGGCCAGGGCCGCGCCGAGGCTGAAGCCGCCGCGTCCGATCCCGAACGACCCGGACGGTCCGTCGGCCGTCGCGCCCGTGCGGACGTCGAGGGAGGCGCGCTCGGAATCGGACATGAACCAGCGCTGCGCCAACGGCCGGACCAGCAGGTTGCAGATGAACCCGACCGCCAGGAAGCTCGCGAGCACGTACATGGTCCGGCCGTAGAGGTCCGCCCCCTGCACGCCGGCTGCGACCTGCGCCTCGCGGATCTTGGTGATGACGAAGGGTCCGACGATGCCCGCCATCGACCACGCGGTGAGCAGGCGGCCGTGGATGGCGCCCACGAACTGCGTGCCGAACACGTCGGCGAGGTAGGCCGGAACCGTCGCGAAGCCGCCGCCATACATCGACAGGATCACGCAGAAGATGGCGACGAACAAAGCCTGCGAGCCGATGCCGGCGGCCCAGGGCGCCGCCGCGTACAGGAGGCCGCCCAGCGCGAAGAAGATCGCGTAGGTGCCCTTCCGCCCGATGCGGTCCGACATCGAAGCCCAGAAGAACCGGCCCAGGATGTTGAACAGGGAGAGCAGTCCGACGAAGCCCGCCGCGATGGCCGCGACCTGCGCCTTCTGGCCGGCGTCGAGGGTGGAGAAGCTTGTGCCCGGCAGGCCGATCAGCTCGCCGCCGAAGATCTCCTGGAGCATCGGCGAGGCCAGGGCCAGCACGCCGATGCCGGCCGACACGTTGAGGAACAGGACGAGCCAGATCATCCAGAACTGGGAGGTCTTGTGCGCGTCGCGCAGATGGACGTGCCCCGATGCGATCATGGCGTTCTTGGACGCGGGCGCGGTCCACCCGTCCGGGCGCCAGCCGGCCGGGGGCACCCGGTAGCCGAAGGCACCACCCAGCATGAACAGGATGTAGCCGATGCCCATGACGGCGAGCGTCTGCCAGACGCCGGCCGAGTCCGCGGTCCGGAAGCTCTTGATCAGGCTGTCGGCCAGCGGCGAGCCGATCATGGCACCCCCGCCGAACCCCATGATCGCCATGCCGGTGGCCATGCCGCGGCGGTCGGGGAACCACTTGATCAGCGTCGATACCGGCGAAATGTAGCCAAGGCCCAGCCCGATTCCGCCGATCAGGCCCATGCCGAGCCAGACCAGCCAGAGCTGATGGACGTAGACACCCAGCGCGCCGATCAGGAAGCCGCCACCCCAGCACAGGGCGGCCACGATGCCCGCCTTGCGCGGACCCGCGCGCTCCAGCCAGCCGCCGAACAGTGCGGCCGAGAGCCCGAGCACGACGATGCCGATCGAAAAGACCGTCACGAGGTCGCTGACGCGCCAATCGCAACTTGTGGTGAAAAGGGCCGTCATCACGCCCATGTCGGGGCAGGCGGCGGGCGTCGGCTTGCCCACGGAGAGCGCCCGGGTCAGCGGCAGCCAGAACACCGAGAGGCCATAGGCCATGCCGATGCAGAGATGGATCGCAAGCGCCGCCGGCGGGACCAGCCACCGGTTGAAGCCCGGCTTGGCGACGATCCGCTCACGCGACAGAAAATTTGGTGTCCCATCAGGCGCGATCGCGCCCGCAACGCCAGCACTCATCATCGACTCCTCCACGGCAGCCTCGTTCATGGGCCGCGCGCGGCGGGAGAATGCGCGATCTGTGTGCAGGGCACCAGCGCGCTATACGCTGAGACGGCAATTTTAATCCAATCGGGGTCGACGTGTATGCGTCAACCCCGAAATCAGGCCGCACATCGGCACTGAGTCGCAGTGGATCCGTGCCCGGGCACGACGCGCCGCGATCCCAGCACCCGGGAAGCCGGACGCGACCGATCATGTATCCGCGCGGGGTCCACCGTCTCTCCGTCCACGGCGATGCCCGTTGAGACAGATCAAGGCGTCCGGCGCCCTCCCCGGCACCGTAGTCTGCGTCGCAGGGCCTCAGAGCGAACGCGCCCCGCCCTCATCTGCGGGAGCCGCAATGCCACGCTATTTCATCGATACGGCAAACCACGTCGAAGTCATCGACGCGGAAGGGACCGAACTGCCTGATCTCCATGCCCTGCGGGTTCTGCTTCGCAGAGCCCTGATCGCGATCCTGCAGGACGAAGGCGAGGCGACCGGCGTGAACGAGTATACGGCCCACGCCTATGACAAGACCGGCAAGCTCGTGATGCGGGCGCAGGCGAACTTCTTCATCGTGGATCAGTGAGGCTGCCCTACGCCGCCTAGCGATCCGCTTCGACAGCGCCCCCGAGGCGATCGGCCCGCCCGACGGAGCCCGCCGGACGGGCCGCCCTGCCTTACATCGGAGGGGTCAGGCCGTCCTTGCCCACCGCCACCAGTTTGCCCTCGGCCTTGGCGCCGTCCTTGGCGACCACCGCGAAGACCTTGGAGCCCGGCGCGAGGATCGCCTTGTCGGCGGGTTCGAAGGCGACGATCGGCGCCGAAGCCGGCACCACGATCTCCTTGGACCCGTCCTTGCCGTAGCTCACCGTGAGGGTGCGCTCGCCACCCGCGGCGGCCTTGTCGGCTTTCACGGTGCCGTTCGTCATGGCGCTCTTCACCTTCGGGGCGTTCGACGATTCGACCTTCACGGTGCCGTTGGTCATTGCGCTCTTGACCTTGGCGCCGGCGCCTGCGGTCTGGTCGGTGATCGAATCCCAGCCGTAATGGCCCTCGCCGGTCCCGCGCATCGACTCGGGGAAGAGGACCACCTCCAGGGCGGTCATGGGGTTCTCGCCCTTGGTGGCGGTGCCGATGAAGACGCCGTCCTTGATCGCATCGAGGCTCGACGGGACCACCCAGGCGAACTTGGCGCCGCCGACATCCACGGTCTCGGTCTTGCCGTCGTCGGTCTTGATCGTGAGCGTGGTGCCGTCGGCCTTGTCGATGGTGCCGCGGACGCGCTCGACCTGGGCGGCGTAGGCGGCGCTCGACAGAAGGGCCGTCAGGCCAGCGGCGACGAGGGTCTTGCTGAGGTGCTTCATCGAGGTCCCATCCTGGCTTCGAGAGCCGGGTTATGGGGCTTGCCGCGCGCAAAACAAGGTTGTGCGCAAGCGAAACACAGGCCGTGAGTAACAAATAAGGCGGCGCCCGGTGGGCGCCGCCTCGTAGAACCCGATGGCGGCCCGAAGGCCGCCCCAGGGGATCAGGCCGCCAGCGAGCGCAGCACGTACGGAAGGATGCCGCCGTTGCGGAAGTATTCCAGCTCGTCGAGGGTATCGATCCGGCAGGTCAGCGGGACCTGCTTCACCGTGCCGTCGGCGGACTTGATCTCCGCGGTCAGCGTCTGGCGGGGCTTCAGCTCGCCGGCGAGACCCTTGATGGTGACGGTTTCGTCACCCTTCAGGCCCAGCGACTGCCAGCTCGTGTCGCCCTGGAAGACCAGCGGCACCACGCCCATGCCGACGAGGTTCGAGCGGTGGATGCGCTCGAAGCTCTCGGCCACCACGGCGCGGACGCCGAGCAGCTTCGTGCCCTTGGCCGCCCAGTCGCGCGACGAGCCGGTGCCGTATTCCTTGCCGGCGAAGATCACCAGCGGGGTGCCCTGCGCGGCGTATTTCTGCGCCGCGTCGTAGATGAACATCTTCTCGCCGGACGGCTGGAAGTGGGTCCACCCGCCCTCGACCACGCCGCCGGAGGCGTCCTTCACCATCTGGTTCTTGATGCGGATGTTGGCGAAGGTGCCCCGCATCATCACCTCGTGGTTGCCGCGCCGCGTGCCGTACTGGTTGAAGTCCTGCACGCGCACTTGGTGCGACTGCAGGTACTCGCCGGCCGGCGAGGCCGCGCGGATGTTGCCCGCCGGCGAGATGTGGTCGGTGGTGATCGAGTCGAGGAATAGGCCGAGGATGCGGGCGTCCGCGATGTCCTCCACCGGCTTCGGGGTCTTCTCCATGCCGACGAAGTAGGGCGGGTTCTGCACGTAGGTGGAGCCCGGGTTCCACGCGAAGGTCTCGGCCTCGGTGACCTCGACATCCTTCCAGTTCTGGTCGCCGCCGAACACGTCGGCGTAGCGCGACTTGAACAGCGCCGAGGTGATGTTCTCCTCGATGAACTGCTGCACCTCGGCCGAGGACGGCCAGATGTCCTTCAGGTAGACCGGCTTGCCATCGGAGCCCAGGCCGAGCGGCTCGGTCGTGATGTCGATCTGCATCGAGCCGGCCAGCGCGTAGGCGACCACCAGCGGCGGCGAGGCGAGGTAGTTCGCCCGCACGTCGGGGTTCACGCGCCCCTCGAAGTTGCGGTTACCCGAGAGGACCGCCGCGGCGACGATGTCGTTGTCGTTGATCGCCTTGGAAATCGCCTCCGGCAACGGGCCGGAATTGCCGATGCAGGTGGTGCAGCCGAAGCCCACGAGGTTGAAGCCGAGCGCGTCGAGGGGGTCCTGCAGGCCGGACTTCTCCAGGTACTCGCCAACCACCTGCGAACCGGGGGCCAGCGAGGTCTTCACCCACGGCTTGGAGCGCAGGCCCTTGGCGACGGCGTTGCGGGCGAGCAGGCCCGCGCCGATCATCACCGAGGGGTTCGACGTGTTGGTGCAGCTCGTGATCGCGGCGATCACCACGTCGCCGTGCCCGAGGTCGAAGTTCGTGCCCTCGACCGGGTAGCGGCGCGCGATGTCGGCGGCCTTCTTGAACTCGGTCTCCATCGAGGCGGCGAAGCCGGGCTTCGCACCGTCGAGGAGCACGCGGTCCTGCGGGCGCTTCGGCCCGGCGAGCGACGGCCGGACCTCGCCCATGTCGAGTTCCAGCGTGTCGGTGAAGACCGGGTCGGGCGTGCTGGCGTCGCGCCACATGCCCTGCGCCTTCGCGTAGGCCTCGACCAGGGCGATCCGGTCGTCGGAGCGGCCGGTGACCTTCAGGAAGTCGATGGTCTTCTGGTCGACGGGGAAGAAGCCGCAGGTCGCGCCGTACTCGGGGGCCATGTTGGAGATCGTGGCCCGGTCGGCCACCGCCATGTCGTCGAGGCCGGGGCCGTAGAACTCCACGAACTTGCCGACCACGCCCTTCTTGCGCAGCATCTGGGTGACGGTGAGCACGAGGTCGGTGGCGGTGGTGCCCTCGGGCAGCTTGCCAGCCAGCCTGAAGCCCACGACCTCGGGGATCAGCATCGAGAGCGGCTGGCCGAGCATGGCGGCCTCGGCCTCGATGCCGCCGACGCCCCAGCCGAGCACGGCCATGCCGTTGACCATGGTGGTGTGCGAATCGGTGCCGACAAGCGAATCGGGATAGGCCACCTCGGACCCGTCCTCTGCCTTCGTCCAGACGGTCTGCGACAGGTATTCCAGGTTCACCTGGTGGCAGATGCCGGTGCCGGGCGGCACGACGGAGAAGTTGTCGAAGGCCGACTGGCCCCACTTCAGGAAGGTGTAGCGCTCGCCGTTTCGCGAGTATTCCAGGGCGACGTTGTCGGCGAGCGCCTTCGGCGTGCCAAACTCGTCGACGATCACCGAGTGGTCGATGACGAGATCCACCGGCACAAGCGGGTTGATCTTCTGCGGGTCGCCACCGAGCGCCACCATGGCGTCGCGCATGGCGGCGAGGTCGACCACCGCCGGCACGCCGGTGAAGTCCTGCATCAGCACGCGGGCGGGGCGGAACGCGATCTCGACCTCGGCCTTGCCCTTCTGGTCGAGCCAGGCGACGGCGGCCGCGATATCGGCCTTCTTGACCGAGCGGTCATCCTCGTAGCGCAGCAGGTTCTCCAAGATCACTTTCATGGAGAAGGGCAGCGCGGCTGCCGAGGCGAGGCCGTTCTTCTCGGCCTGGGGGATCGAATAGTACGTGTAGGTCTTGCCGCCGGCTTCGAGCGTCTGGCGGGCCTTGAAGCTGTCGAGTGAGGGCACGGCTGGTTCTATCCTCGCTGCGGGTTGTCGAACACGCGCAGGCAAAACCTGCGCTACGAAGTCTGTGTTCGGCCTGTGTAGCGCCCGACGGGCGCGCGCCGCCCCGGGAGCGCCCGGGTAGGAGACGATGCGCGGGGGCGATTTGGACGCCCGTGAAGCCGCGCGGCGCAGCCAGGGAGGGATATAGAACTTTTCGAATCTGGCCGCTACCGGGTCGCGATGACAGGTGCGTTTTCCTGTCGAGCCCGGGCGTGCGGCCGCGCGGCGTGGCGCGCCGGCCGTCGTCGCGCATGGGACGGGCCAGTCCAACGTCACGGTGTATCGGCGGTCCGGGATGCCGAAGGCGAGCCCGGAGCGACGGGATGGCTGTCGGTCACGGGCCTCGGCGCGGCTGAGCACCGGAGCCCCGCGCTCGCGTCACCCCTGCCCGGGGGCACCCGCGCCGGACAGCGCCTTGGACCGATTCGGCTGGGCCGCGAGCCTGCGAAGGGAAGCGACATTCGTGGCCGCCTCCCCGGGGCTCATGTCGCGGCGCAGGACGGTCTCGGCATCGGCGAAGCGGCCCTTGAGGCCCAGGACCATGGCGAGGTTCGCCCGCACCCGCGCATCGGCGCCGGGTTGGTCGGCGGCGAGCCGCAGGGTCTGCTCGGCGAGATCGAGATTGCGCGACAGCGCGTAGGACAGGCCGAGATTGGACAGGAGCGAGGGCTCATTAGGCCGGATCTTGAGCGCGGCCTCGTAGAAGCCCTGTGCCCGGGTCTGCTCGCCGAGCTGAGCGGAGGCCGAGCCCTGGGCCGACAGGATGCGCCAGTCGGGGTTCGCGGGCGTGTGCGCGTTGGCGAGCACGTCGATCGCCTCGCGGAAGCGGCCAGCCTCGACCAGCGACTTGCCGTAGGCGCCGAGCAGGGCCTTGTCGCGCGGGTTGCGCAGGGCGGCCTGCTGCAGGACCGCTGCGGCTTGGTTGATCTGATCGGTCGACCGCAGGGCGCGGGCATAGGCGATCGCCGTGCGGCCGTCGGTGGGCTCGGCGTTGAACCGCTCCGCCAGCCGGTCGATGTCCTGCCGCGCGGGGGCCGCGGAGGGGGCCGTGGAGGGGGCTCCGAGGGGACCGATCGAGCCGGTGGTCTCGGGAGAGCGGGTGTTGCAGCCGGCGAGCCCCAGCGCGACCACGGCAGCCACCAGTGCGGTGCGGCGTCCGGCGGTGGCCTGAGATCGTGTGACCCGGATCAGGGCCGTCATCATGATACGCTCCGCCGACATCGGGGCCGGGTGCGATGGCGCGCTTCACGCTTCCGGCCGGCCGGTGATAGAGCGTTAACCCTAACCACCGGTTAAGCTGCTGGTCCCGACGGCACGCGAGAGGCACATGACCCAGGCCGAGATCCCGGCGACGATCCACGCGCTCCGACCCGCCGACACGCAGGCCGTGCCGGTGACCCTGGTCACGACGGCGGCCTGGGCGGAAACCGAGGCCGGCCTGGAACCCGCCGGGCGCAGCTTCGCCCAGGCCGTCGGCTTCAAGCCGAAGGCGGGCACCCTCGCGCTGCTGCCGGCCCGGGACGGCGGCCTCGGGCGGGTGCTGTTCGGACTCGGGGATCCGGAGGCCGCATCCTACGACCGGTTGATCGTCGGAAAGCTGCCGGGTCTGCTGCCGGAGGGCACCTACCGCCTCGAGAACGCGCCCGAGCCCGCCGAGGCCGCACTCGCTTGGCTGATGGGGAGCTACCGCTTCAGCCGCTACCGGTCCGGCAGCGGCACGAAGGCCCGGCTCGCAGCTCCGACCGGCATCGACGCCGCCGACGTAGAGCGGATCGCCGCCGCGGTGGCGATGGGCCGCGACCTCGTCAACACGCCGGCCAACGACCTCGGCCCCGCCGAGATCGAGGCGGCCGCCCGAAGCCTCGCCGATCGCCACGGCGCGACCGTCACCGTGACGGAGGGCGACGCGCTGGCGAAGGACTTTCCGCTGATCCACGCCGTCGGCGCCGCCTCGCCCCGGGCGCCGCGGCTGATCGACCTGACCTGGGGCTCGAAGGACGCGCCGCGCGTGACGCTCATCGGCAAGGGCGTCGCCTTCGACACCGGCGGGCTCGACATCAAGCCGTCGGCCGCGATGCTGCTGATGAAGAAGGACATGGGCGGCGCCGCCGCAGCCCTCGCCGCCGCCGACATGGTCATGGGCGCCGGGCTCCGGTTGCGCCTGCGCCTGCTGATCCCCGCGGTGGAGAACGCGGTCTCGGGCAACGCCTTCCGCCCCGGCGACGTGCTGAAGAGCCGGGCCGGGCTCAGCGTCGAGATCGGCAACACCGACGCGGAGGGGCGCCTGATCCTGGCCGACGCGCTCACCCTCGCGGACGCGGACGCCCCCGACCTGATCCTCGACTTCTCGACGCTCACGGGCGCGGCCCGGGTGGCCCTCGGGCCGGACCTGCCGGCCTTCTTCACGGAAGACGACGCGCTGGCCGAGGCGGTGGCGCGGGCGGGGCGGGCAGCGATCGATCCGGTCTGGCGGATGCCGCTCCACGCGCCCTACGCGAGCCTGCTCGACTCCAAGGTGGCCGACCTCAACAACGTCTCGAGCGGCCCGTTCGCGGGGGCGATCACCGCGGCGCTGTTCCTGCGCCGGTTCGCCCCGAAGACGAAGGCCCACGGCCATTTCGACCTCTTTGGCTGGAACCCCTCCACCAAGCCCGGCCGGCCGGAGGGCGGCGAGGTCCAGACAGCTCGGCTGACCTACGCGCTGCTCAAGGCGCGCTACGGCGGCTGATCGCCTCTCGTCTTTGCGAGCGCAGCGAAGCAATCCAGTCAGCGCCACGCTGATAGAGGCTGCGCTTCCCTGGGTCGCTTCGCTGCGCTCGCGATGACGATGCGGCTCAAGCAAGACCCGCCTGCCGCTACAGGATGCCGGCCCCGTCGCATAGCGCCAGGCTCCGGAGCGTCCCGAGCCCGAAACGAAAGTCCTCGCGGTTGCGGATCACGCCCGCCCCACCGCGGTGGTGATCGCCGCCAGCCCCCGAGCCGGCGGCGCGCTCAGGCGGTCAGCGGCAGGCCCGTCTCGATCAGGCGCGCCCACAGGGAGGCCCCGTACGGCGCGGCGTCGTCGTTGAAGTCGTAATGCGGGTGGTGGAGCGAGGCGCTGTCGCCGTTGCCGATGAACATGTAGGCGCCGGGGCGGCGGCCGAGCATGTAGGAGAAGTCCTCGGCCGTCATCATCGGCGCGACGGCCCGGTCGACATTCTCCTCTCCTACCAGCGCCTCGGCGACGCCGGCCATGAAGTCGGCCTCGGCGGGATGGTTCTCGGTGACCGGATAGCTCGACCCGTACTCGACCAGGCCGCGCGCGCCGAAGCCGCCGGCGATCTCGGCGACCAGGGTCTCGATCCGCGCCTTGATCCGGCTCCGCACCGCCTGGGACAGCGTGCGCATCGTGCCGCGCATGGTCACGGTCTGCGGCAGGACGTTGAACGCCTCGCCGGCCTCCAGCGCGCAGACCGAGACCACCGCCGATTGCAGCGGATCGAGGTTGCGCGCCACGATGCTCTGCAGGGCGATGATCACGTGGCTTCCCACCAGCACGCTGTCGATGGCGTTCTGCGGCAGGGCCGCGTGGCCGCCCCGGCCCTCGATCGTGATCGTGAATCGGTCGGTGGACGCCATGATCGGACCCGGGCGGATCGCGAACGTGCCGACCGCCATGCCGGGGATGTTGTGCATCCCGTAGACCGACTCGACCCCGAACCGCTCCATCAGGCCGTCCTCGACCATCGCCTCGCCGCCGCCGCCGCCCTCCTCGGCGGGCTGGAAGATCAGCACGGCCGCCCCGTCGAAGTCGCGGGTCTCGGCGAGGTACCGGGCGGCCCCGAGCAGCATCGTCGTGTGCCCGTCATGGCCGCAGGCGTGCATCTTGCCCGGCACGGTGGACCGGTAGGGCAGGTCCCGCACCTCCTGGATCGGCAGCGCGTCCATGTCGGCGCGCAGGCCGATGGCGCGGTTGGAGGCGCGCCCCCGCCCCCGGATCACGCCGACGACCCCCGTGCGGCCGATGCCGGTCACCACCGCGTCGCAGCCGAAGGACCGGAGCTTGTCCGCGACGAACCCCGCGGTGCGCTCGACGTCGTAGAGCAGCTCGGGATGGGCGTGCAGGTCGTGCCGCCACGTTGTCATCGTGTCGGCGAATGCGCGGATCCGTTCGAGGACGGGCATCGGGTCGGGGCTTTCGTGGCCTTCGGGATCGACCAGACCAGCAAAGCCGGGGCCAGAGCCGCCGTCAACGGCCGCGCTTGGAGAGCGAGCGGATCGCGCGCTGCCGCGTCGGGCCATGATCCGCCGCGGCGAGATCGTCCAGGATCGGGCAGTCCGGCCTCTCGTCACCGCAGCAGGCCTCCGCCAGATGCTCCAGCGTCCGGGCCATCCCCTCCATCTCGGCGATGCGGCGGCGCAGATCGGCGATCTGCTCCTGGGCGATCGCCTTGACCCCGGCGCTCGGGCGGGCGCGGTCGCGCCAGAGCGCCAGCAGATCCGCGATGGCATCGACGCTGAACCCGAGGTCGCGGGCGCGGCGGATGAAGCGCAGCGTGTGCAGATCGGCCGCGCCGTAATGGCGGTAGCCGGCCTCGGACCGGGCGGCCGGCGGCAGCAGGCCGGTCGCCTCGTACCAGCGGATCATCTTGGCCGAGACCCCGGTGCGCCGGGCCGCCTCGCCGATCGTCAGGGTCGTCCCGCTCATGCCGGCCTCGCGGTGAGCGCGGACGCCCCCGTGGACGCCGGTCGTCCGCCGGCCCGGCGCAGCCGCAGGGCGTTGCCGAGGACGAACACGCTGGAGAACGCCATGGCGCCCGCAGCCAGGATCGGCGACAGGGCGGGGCCGCCGAACGGCACCAGCACGCCCGCCGCCACCGGGATCAGCGCGACGTTGTACGCGAAGGCCCAGAACAGGTTCTGGTGAATGTTGGCCATCACCGCCCGCGAGAGCGCCAGGGCCTCGACCAGGGATTCCAGCTCCCCCGACATCAGCACCACGTCGGCGCTGTCCATCGCGATGTCGGTGCCGGTGCCGATGGCGAGCCCGACATCGGCCTCGGCCAGGGCCGGCGCGTCGTTGATCCCGTCGCCCACGAAGGCCACCGGCCCGTGCGCGGACCGGAACCGCTGGACGGCCTCGACCTTCCCGCCGGGCAGAACCCCGGCGGCCACCGCATCGATTCCGAGGCTCCGCGCCACGCCCGCGGCGGTGACGGGATCGTCGCCCGTGACCATCGCCACCACGAGACCGCGCGCCTTCAGGGCCGCCACCGCCGCGCCGGCGCCCGGCTTCACGGGATCGGCCACCGCCAGGACCGCGGCGTGCCCGCCGTCGAGGACGAGGTGGATCGGGCTTTGCCCGGCCTCGGCCAGCCCTTCGGCGCGGCTGGCGAGGCCCGGGTCCAGGGCGACGCCGAGACGCTGCAGGTAGCGCGGCGCCCCGAGCGCCACGGCCCGGCCCGCCACCCGGCCCGCGACGCCGAATCCCTCCACCGCCTCGAACCTCTCCGGCTCCGGAACGCGGAGGTTCCGGTCGCGGGCGGCCGCCACCACGGCGCCGGCCAGCGGATGCTCGGAGCGGGTCTCGAGCGCGGCGGCGAGGGCCAGCGCCTCGGCCTCGTCCACGCCCGCGGCCGGGACGATCCCGGTGAGCCGGGGGTGCCCCTCGGTGAGCGTACCGGTCTTGTCGAGCGCCACGACGCGCACGTCGCGCAGACCCTGCAGCGCGGCGCCGTCGCGAAACAGCACGCCGCGCGCCGCCGCGCGCCCGGTGCCGACCATGATGGCGGTGGGCGTTGCCAGCCCCATGGCGCAGGGGCAGGCGATGATCAGCACCGCCACGGCGTTGACCAGGGCCGGCCCCAGCGCGGGGGCCGGCGCCAGGAGGAGCCAGGCCAGGAAGGTGACGGCGGCGATCCCGATCACCGCCGGCACGAACCGCGCGGTGACGCGGTCGACGAGCGCCTGGATAGGCAGCTTCCCGCCCTGGGCGCGTTCCACCATGGCGGCGATCTGCGCGATGACGGTGGCGCCGCCGACGGCCTCGACCTGCAGGTCGAGGCTGCCGCGCCCGTTGAGGGTGCCGCCGACCACCTTGTCGCCCGGCCCCTTGCGGACCGGCACCGGCTCGCCGGTGACCATGCTCTCGTCGACGTGGCTGGTGCCGGAGGCCACGGAGCCATCCGCCGCCACACGCTCGCCCGGACGCACCCGGACGACGTCGCCGATGCGCAGGGCGTCGAGCGGCACCTCGGTCTCTGCGCCGTCGCGCACGACCCGGGCGGTCTTCGGGGCCAGGTCCATTAGCCGGGCGATCGCCTGGCCCGTGCGCCCCTTGGCCCGGGCTTCCAGGGTCCGGCCGAGGAGGATCAGCGTGACGATCAGCACGCTCGCCTCGAAATAGAGATGGGCCGCGCCCGCGGGCAGGAGGCTCGGCGCCAGCGTCGAGACCATCGAGAACAGGTAGGCGGCCCCGGCGCCCAGGGCGACCAGGGCGTTCATGTCGGGGTGGCCGCGCAGCAGGCCCGGCACGCCGCGCAGGAAGAACCGTCGCCCCGGCCAGGCCAGGACCAGGGTGGCGAGGATCGCCTCGACCACCGCCGTGACCGGGCCGCCATGCAGGCCGGGCAGCAGGTGCCCGCCCATGTCGAGGACGACCACGGGCGCCGAGAGGAGGGCCGCAACGGTCAGGTCGCGGCGCAGGATCCGGCCCTCGTCCGCCTGCCGGGCCGAGGGGTCGGCCGGATGGCCCGCATCGACCGGGCGGGCCTCGTACCCCGCCGCCTCCACGGCCGCGATCAGGTCGTCCATCGACACCACGCCCTCGGGGTGCCGGATCGCGGCCCGTCCCGCGGCGAGGTTGACGCTGGCGGCCGTCACGCCCGGCACCGCGCAGAGCGCCCGCTCGACGCGGCCGACGCAGCTCGCACAGGACATTCCCTCGACGGCGAGCAGGCTCTGCGTCTCGGGAACCGGATAGCCGGCCTCCGCCAGGGCCGCCGCGACGTCACCCGGGGTCGTGCCCGCGTCGAGGACGAGGGTGGCGCGGTTGGTGGCGAGGTTCACCGCGACGTCCCGCGTCCCGGGCAGCGCCGTCAGGGCGCGCTCCACGCGGCCGACGCAGGAGGCGCAGGACATCCCCGAGATGGGGACTGTCAGGGTGACGGATTTCGACATGGCGGCGATCCCGTTCGAAGCATCCATGCCCCATCAGATGGGGCTTCCCATCATGGGAAGGTCAAGGGCCGTCTGCGGGCCGTTACAGGACCGGTCGGTCGGGGGCGCCCGTTGTCGAATCGTCCAGACCCGGCCAAGCTCCGTCACCGGAGCGAGGAGGACGCGGATGACCGAGCCCCTGACGATCTACGGCGATCCGGGCTCCGGCAACTGCCTCAAGGTGAAGTGGGTCGCGGCCCACCTGGGCATCCCGGCGGTCTGGCGTGACGTCGATGTTCCGGGCGGCGGGACGCGCACGCCGGACTTCCTGGCCCTGAACCCGGCCGGGCGCGTGCCGATCATCGTCCTTCCCGAGGGCGCCGTCCTGTCGGAATCGAACGCGATCATCCTGCACTTGGCGGAGGGGTCCGCCCTGATCCCGCAAGCCCCCCTCCCCCGCGCCCGCATGCTGCAATGGATGTTCTGGGAGCAGTACAGCCACGAGCCCTACATCGCGGTCCGCCGCTACCAGCTCCACTACCTCAGGCGGTCGCCGGAGGATCTCGATCCGAAGCTCGCCGAGCGCGGTGCGGATGCCTTGCGGCTGATGGAGGCGACCCTCGAGCGCTCCGCCTTCATGGCCGGCGATGCCCTCACACTCGCCGACGTGGCCCTCGTCGCCTACACCCGCATGGCCCATGAGGGTGGCTTCGACCTCGCGGGCTACCCGGCCATCCGCACCTGGGTCGGACACGTCGAGAACGGGCTCGGAATCGGGACCTATGCCGGGCCGGCCTGATCGGACGCGGGCTGCGGCGGCGCGGCGGCGCCGTATTCCGGCAGGCTGACCCGGACCGTCGTCCCCGTCCCCTCCGCGCTCTCGATGGCGAGACGCCCGCGGTGGCGGTTGAGGCTGTGCTTGACGATCGCGAGCCCCAGACCGGTGCCGCCGCGGGCGCGGCTCGACGCGACGTCGACCCGGTAGAAGCGCTCGGTCAGGCGCGGAATGTGCTCGGGCGGTATGCCCGGCCCGTCATCGGCCACCGACAGGACGATCCGGCGCCCGAGCCGCGGATCGTCCTCGCGGGCGAGCCCGACGCTGATCCGGCCGCCGCCGTATTTCACGGCGTTCTCGATCAGGTTCTCGATCACCCGGGCGAGTTCGTCGGCATCGCCGGGCACGGGGTAGGGTCCGGCGCCGTCCTCGAACCGGATCGTGGCGCCCCGCGCCTCGGCGGGGGGACCCTGGGCGTCGACCATCTGGCGGACGAGGGCACCGAGATCGACCACCGCGGTGGGTGCCACGTGCTCGCGCAGCTCGATCCGCGACAGCGACAACAGGTCGTCGATCAGGCGCGTCATGCGCAGGGCCTGGACCCGCATGATTTCGAGGAAGCGCTCCCGGGCCTGGGCGTCGTCGCGCGCAGGACCCTGGAGTGTCTCGATGAAACCGATCAGGGTGGCCAGCGGCGTGCGCAGCTCGTGGCTCGCATTGGCGACGAAATCGACCCGCATCGCCTCAAGGCGCCGGGCCGAGGTGAGGTCGCGCAGGAACAGCAGGGCGCTGACGCCGGACCCGTCCGGCATCGGCAGGGCGCCGATCTGGACCTCGAAGATGCGCTCCAGCGGCACCCGGGTCGAGAGCGCGACGCGGCGCGGCAGGCCGGAACTCAGCACCGCCTCGATGCCGTCGAGGACCTCCGGGTCGCGCAGCGCGAAGGACAGGGGCCGGCCCTGGTGCAGGGCCGGCAGGAGGGCACGGGCAGCAGGGTTGGCCTCCACCACCAGGGTGCGCCGGTCCACCAGGATGACCGGGTCCGGCACATGGGCGAGCAGCGCCTCGGCGACCGCGTGGCGCTGCGTGGTGGCGGCCGGACGCGGCACCGGCGCCTCGCGGCCGCGGCCGCCGAGCCAGCCGCCCAGGCAGATCGATCCAAGCCCGATCAGGATCAGAGGGAGATCGAGACGTCCGGCCAGGGCGGTGGCGAGACCGAACAGACCCGCCGCGATCGCGGCACCGGTCCAGGCGGGGTAGCTGCGCAGGCGGCCCGACATGGCAGGTGCGGCCGTCCGCTCAGTGGGTCTCGGACTCGTCGTGCCACGCCCGGCCGGACGGGCCGGCCGTCCCCTCCGGCGGCCCGGGATCGCGCGTCCCGGCCGCGCGCTTGACGATCTCGTACAGGCCGAGCGTCGCCAGGGCGGTCACGAAGGGCACGACGTAGTAGCAGCCCCGGAACAGCAGCAGCGAGGTCAGAACCTCGTTTCGCGGCAGGCTCGACAGGGCGAGGAGCACGGTGGCCTCGAACACGCCGATGCCGCCGGGGGCGTTCGACGCGATGCCCAGCATGGCGGCGAGCACGTAAATCGCCAGGAAGGTGGTGAAGCCGAGCGTCATCTCCTGCGGCAGCAGGACGTAGAGGACCGCCGCTGCCGCGCAGACGTCGCCGATCCCGACGATCATCTGCCCGATCGAGACCGAGGCTCCGGGCAGTTCCAGGCGCCAGTGCTTGACGGTGATGCTGCGCTTCTTCGCCGAGACCCAGGCGAGATAGCCGAGCACGAGGGCCAGCGCCGCCAGCCCGACACCCTGATTGATCCGGATCGACGTGAAGGCGAGCCCGGCGAGCTGGCCCGCCTCGATGATCAGGCTCAAGCCCAGCACCACGCCCATACCGAGCCAGAAGGTGAAGCCGGCGATGACGGTGAGCGCAGCGATCTTGGCGGTGGACAGGCCCTGCCGGGCGTAGATCCAGTACCGGATGGTTCCGGCGGTCAGCAGCGGGAAGCCCAACGTGAAGCTCACCGCGTAGCTGGTGAAGGAGGCCAGCGCGGTGATCCGGTAGGGTACCTTGATCCTGAGCTGGCGCAGGGCCAGCGCGTCGTAGCCGGTGAGGAAGAGGTAGCTGATGCCGACGAACAGGAAGGCGAGGCCGAGCTGCTCGGTCGTGGCCGCCGCGATCGCGGTCCGCACCTCCGCCCAGCTCACGCTCTGGACGAGCTTCCACAGCACGCCGAGGGAGACCGCGAACAGCACGATGCTGGCGGCCGTGCCGATCCAGGCATAGCGGTTGCGCCGGCTCTTCCGCTTCGCGGTCGCGGCGGCATCGTGCTCAACCGGCTCGGCCTGCTCGGCCGCGCTCCGGTGCTGTCCCTGAAAATTCATGCCGATCGGCGTCCGCCCTTCCGGCTGCGCGGCCCGGCCGAAGGCCGTCAGCCCGTGCCGGAATCTCCCGGACCGCGGCCCGTTGCCCCGCATGTAGGCCGAACCGGGGCGCAAGGCCAGGGAAGGCAGGCCCGTGACGGGCGATCTATCCTCAGCCGGAGGTTCGATCGAGGATTGCGGCCGCCTCCGCGAGGCCGTGCCGGATCCGCTCGGGCACCTCCGGCGCGGTGCAGACATAGGTCGGGCTCGGGTGCGGCACCCGGATCACCGGCAGGTCGGGGCGGAGCGCCGCGACGGCAGGCGCCGCTTCCCCGGCGAAGCGGCCGGCCAGCACCGCCACGGCGAGGCGCGGCAGCAGGTCGAGGAGCGGGGCCAGATAGCGTGCGGCCGCCGCGACCTCCGCCCGGCGGGGCGCCCGGTTGCGGGCGCCCTCGGCGTGGATGAGCCAGGGGACCGCGTTCCAGATCAGTGTGTCGGCCCGGCTCAGCCCGGCCTCGGCGAGGAAGCGGAACAGGTTGGCGGCCGTGCCGTTCGCGCTGTCGCGGGTGACGAAGCCGGTGCGCAGCACCGCCGGGCCGGGAGTCTCGAGGAGGAGGAGCATCCGCGCTCCGACGCCGCCGTCCAGGGGGTCGGGCGCCGGGACCGGGGCGCCACACTCGGCGGATATGCGCGCCGCGAGGGCTCGGATCGGCGCGATGTGGCAGCTGCCGATCAGGGCGCGACGGGCCGCGAGGGCCTCGGGATCGGCCAGCGCCTTCGGCGCCTGCGGTTCAGCCGGCATCCAGGCTGGAAACTGCGAAGCCGAGGGAGCCCAACAGCCGGAAGCGCTCGATGCCCTCCTCCCGAGCGAGCCGCGCGTCGAGGCCGGCCATGCCGCCGAACTGGAAGCCGATCTGGCTGGCATAGGCCGCGCAGGCGGCACGCTTGAGGGCCTGCGCCTCCTGATCAAGGCGCATCGCCGGCTCGGCGAGCCCCGCGAACAGCGCCGCGAGAGGCTCCTTCGGGGCGGCGTCCCGCACCGTGTAGGGGAAGTCGCGCCACCACAGGATCGGCGGCGGCGGATCGAGGCTGCGGAGCGCCCGGACCGCCTGGACGTGGTCGACATGCCCGCCGATCGCCTGTGGGGCGAGGATCAGGTCGGGGTCCTCGGCGCCGATCAGGGCCGCCAGCGCCGGGGCGAGATCGGCGGCGATGGCATCGTCGGGTCGGGTTTCGGAAAAGAGTTCCGACGCCGCGCCGTAGCCCCGGTGCGGTGCCTCCCGGAACGGCAGGTGGACGGGGTGCGTGAGGCCGAGCGCGGCGGCGGCGCGGACATCCTCGTCCCGGCGCAGGGCCATGTAGTCGACTTCGGGCGCCAAGCCCTTGTCCAGCTGGCAGGCGAGCGCGAAGCCCGTCGGATCGGCGACGCTGCCGGTGAACAGGGTCGCCATCACCACGCGCCAGCCATCCGAGGCGAGGCTCGCCATGAGGCCGCCGCACGAGAAGGCGGCGTCGTCGAGATGGGGCGATAGGGCAAGCGCGGTGGGCACGTTTCGCGTCACTCGACCTCAGAGGAGATGCGGCTCGGCGCGGAACCGGCAGCTGGGATCGTAAGGCAGATCGCTCGGGAATTCGGTGGCCGGAGACTCGTCGCGCACGCGGGCGTAGACGTCCATGATCTGCCGCCCGACCGCATGCCAGGAATAGACCCGGCGGCACTCCTCCAGGCCGGTCGTGGCGATGCGGCGGCGCAGGTCTTCGTCCGTAATGATCCGGGTCAGCGCGGCCGCCAGCGCCGGGGTGTCGCCCGGATCGACCAGAAGCCCGTTCTCGCCGTTGCGCAGGCAGTCGGAGACGCCGACCGCGTGGCAAGAGACCGTGGCGAGCCCGGCCGCCAGCGCCTCTAGGATCGTGTTGGAGAAGCCCTCCGCATAGGTCGGCGAGACGAACACGTCGGCGCGGCGGTAGAGGTCGGGCACGGAGCCGTATTCGGCATAGCCCGTGAAGGCGACGTCGCGCTCCGAGAAGGCCAGCTCAGCGGCGAGCGCCCGGGCCGGGTCCACGTCCGGCCCGATCCCCGAGATCGTGGCCGCGAAGGGCGTGCCCTGCCGGCGCAGGATCGCGAGGGCGTCGATGAAGTCGAGCACGCCTTTCCGGCGGTCGACCCGGCCGTGGTAGAACAGGCGCACCGGCCCGGCATGGGGCGCGGGCAGCCCGTCGGGCGTCCCCTGTGCGAACCGGTCGGTGTCGACCGCGCCGGGCACGATGGTGAAGCGGGCGGGGTCCGATCCCAGCCGCCCGCAGACCTCGTCCACGAAGGAGGCGCCGCCGATCAGCAGCGCGTTGGCGTGGGCCAGAACCTCGCACATGGCGACCCGGTGGGTCTCGCAGCACGATCCGACCCAGTGGCCGTCGCCACCCTGGATCGAGACGACGCTCGGCACCCCGAGCTTGCGGGCGGCGAGCAGGACCGCCCAGCCAGTCGGGTAGCCGTACTGGGCGTGCAGGATATCGAAGGGTTTCCGGGCGTGCTCTCGGGCGATCGCGTCCACCATCGTGGCGATGTCGCGCTCGAAATCGCCCGATGTCTGCTCGCCGAGCTGTTCCAGGCCGATCACCCGCACCCCCGGCACCGGCGGGGGCGGCCCGCCGCCGTAGACCCGGGTACCGAAGGCGTCGCCGCGGTACTGCGAGATCATCGTGACGTCGTGGCCGGCGCCGACCAGCTCGCGCAGCAGGTTCTGCGCGTAGACGCTCATGCCCGATATCGCCGGGAAGTAGCGGCGGCTGAGGAAGAGGATTCTCATCGTTGCACCATCGGACACGGTCCGTTGATGACGGCGCGCGACCGGCTCCCTCTCCCGTGCGGGAGAGGGTTGGGGTGAGGGACGAGAGGTCTCAGGACAGAGCGCTCCATCGAAGCGGCGACAGGCCGAGCCATTGTCTGGGCGTTCTCGTCCCTCACCCTGTCCCTCTCCCGCATGGGCGAGGGGACCCGCGCCCGGTCTTGAAGCCGGATGTTCGGAGTGGATGGCGGAGTCGGCATGGCCGCCGGGAGCCGAGACCGGCGCCATGCCGGGACGATGGCGTGCGTACCATCAGCTAAGAGGGCCTTGCTCACTGCCATTGCCGCCGCGTCTCCTGCTCGCCGGCCATCACGGGACCGGAGCGCCGGCAGCCGCGCAGATAATCGAGGGCCTGCGGTATCATCACGTCGGCCCGGTGGCTCTCGCGGGACAACTCGACGCAGATCAGCTTGCCGAAGCTGATCTCCTCGAGCGCCTCCAGCACCCCCGGCACGTCCATGTCGCCCTCGCCGAACGGCAGGTGGATGTGGCTCCCGCGCTTCATGTCCTCGATCGCCACGGTGCCGATCCGGTCGGAGAATTCCCGCACGGCGGCTTCCGGCTCCCGCTCGCCCGTGACGAGACAATGGCCGGTGTCGAGGGCGAGCTTCAGCCCCGGCACGTCGAGGGACGCGTAATCGTCGAGCGTCTCGATCAGCATGCCGGGTTCCGGCTCCAGGCACGGCACGACCCCGGACTCGGCGGCGAAGGCCGAGACCGCGTGCAGTCCCTCGGCCAGCCAGCGCCGGGCCTCGCCGGGATCGACGCCGGGCTTCGGCACGCCGGCCCAGAACGAGACCGCCTCGGCGGACAGCATGGCGCCGATCTCGATCGCCCGCTTGAGGAAGCCGACCCGCCGGGCACGACCCGCGGCGTCGGCGGTCACCAGGGTCGGCTCGTGCTTGGCGCTGGGATCGAGGAGGAAGCGCGCGCCCGTCTCGATGACGCAGGTCAGCTCCAGCTTCTCCAGCAGGCTCGCCACGCGGCCGGCCTCGGCCGCCCAGGTCTCGGAGAAGGGGTCGAGGTGGTGGATGTCGAGGGTCAGCGCGACGCCGTCATAGCCGGCGGCCTTGATCAGGTGGATCGCGTCGTCGAGGCGGTGGTTGGCCGCGCCGTTGGTATTGTAGGCGAACCGGAGCGTCATGCCGTTCTCCCCTTCCGCTGGGCGAGGCGGAACGGCGCGTGGTGCGATTCCGGCTCGCGGTAGAGGGGATAGTGCCGGCCGACGATCCGCTCGGCCAGCGCCACGTCGAACAGCGGCTGGCCGCCGAACCGGTCCAGGGCTTCCGGCGTGAGCCGCACGGGGCGTAAGGCGTCGCTCTCGGTGCCGAAGCGGATCAGCGGGTGGTCGCGGTCGAGGAGCTTGCGCGTGTTGCGCTCGCCGATCCGGTAATAGCTCATGGTCTCGACCTCGAGCCCCGGCACGATCGCCTTCACCACGCCGACACCGCCGCCAGGCGGCGTGCAGTCGACGTAGAGCACGTCGAACCCGGCCTCCGTGAGCCGGTCGCAGGCGATCCTGCCCCGGGCATGACCGTCGGCGGCCGGGGTCGAGGGCAGGTCCGCGAAGCGCTTGGTGCTGCGCTCGGAATAGACGGTGTCGGCCAGCACGCCACGCAGGTCGGCGGCGGGCATCTCGATCCATTCGAGCATCGCCTGGAGCGCGCGGCTCTCCTCGAGGTCGAGGCTCGGGAGCGCCTTCTGGATGAAGGCGTCGATATAGCCCGGCGGCGTCACCGTGGCGGCCATCTCGAGGGGTCCGTGGCCGAAGGTCTTGCGCACCCGCGCGGCCTGGAATTCCAGCAGGGCCTTGCGCAAGGCCCGTTCCCGGTCCGGGTCGCAGGCCTCGCCGCAGGCCGAAAGGGCGATCGGCGCCGGTGTGCGGGCCGGGTCGGCGTCGTAGCCGACGACGTAGAGGTTGGTCAGGCCGAACTGGTCCGTGGCGAATTTCGGCAGCGCGCGGATGCCCAGATCCTTCAGCCGGGCCAACATCGCGGCGTTCTCCGGCCCGATGCCGTCGAGATCGAGCATCACGCCCTGGTCCAACGCCCGGAACAACAGGCCGTTACCGTCCCGCTGGAGCAGTTCGAGGACGCCGTGGCCCAGCGCGAAGGGCACGTCGGGCCCGGCGCCGAGGCCGTTGGTGATGAGGTTGGTGAAGGGCCGGTAGCCCTCCGACAGCTCGAAATAGTCGGTCGCGGCGACGTCGAGGGGCATGAGCACCACCTCGCCGTTGGCGTGCCGCACGGCGGGCGTCCATTCGAGCACCGTGTCGCGGCCGACCGGGGATCCGGCCGGCAGGCAGAGGGTGAGCGGGTCGGCCACCGCGTTCTGGCCATAGACGCGGACGAGATCGGTGTAGCGCGCCCGCTCCTTGGCACGGGGCAGGACCGCCAGCGACGGCATCAGGTTCTCGGCGATCTCCGCCACGGCGCCGATCAGCGCCTCGTCGTCGGTGGCGCCGTAGCCGATGCCCGACGGCATCGCGCCCACGAAGAACGGGTCGTCGAGGAACAGGGCCACGAACCAGACCGGGATGCCGGTGCGGTCCAGCGGCGCCAGGGGGAAGCCGACGACGCGCCCCTCCGGCAGGACGTCGAGATAGGCCTTGACCGGGTCGGGCAGGATCGCGGGCAGGCCCTCGATCGGCCGCCTGGCGCCGAAGCGGTAGGGGCGCGGCGCCTTGATCCGCTCGTGGCGGGCGCGGTCGTCCTGATCGTGGAAGGCGTCTGCGTTGCTCAAGGTTCGGTCCCGTCCCTCTCGTGTCCGCCTGTTCCGCCGCCGTGTCCCACCCGCCCCTCATCCTGAGGTGCCGCAGCGTAGCGGAGGCCTCGAAGGAGGGCTCCAGCTGGCCGCGCGATCCCTGGAGCCTTCCCTCGAGGCCCGCTGGCGCGAGCACCTCAGGAAGAGGGGGTGGATGGACTACGCCGGATCCGAGTTTGGCGATCGATCGTCCTGTCGTGTCGCTATTCCTGCCCGTAGGCACGGGCGACGAGCCGCATGGTGTGAAGGTCGCGCGCGGCCGACCACGCCGCCCGCTCCTCGGGCCGGCGCAGGGCCGAGCCGAAGGCGCGCACCTGCTCGGTGAAGGGCGAGCTGTCGACATCGAAGGCGAGCGGTTCCGGGCGGCCGCTCGCCCCGTCGATGAAGACGAGCGACCCGCCGGCCGTCTGGCCCATCGTGTTCTCGGCTACCAGCAGGCCCTTCGTGCCGACAACCTCGAGACGGCGACGGGGCAGCGCATCGGGGCAATTGTAGGCGACGTGCAGGCTCGCCAGAGCGCCCGCTTCGGTCCGCCCGATCAGAAGGGCGCCGTCGTCGACGGCGTAATCCTGAGCGCGGCTCTGGGTCAGGGCTGCGAGATCCGCGATCGGCTCGCCGAGCAGGAAGTCCACGAGGTCGAGCCCGTGCGGCGCGAGATCCATGAGCGCACCGCCGCCGGCCTGGGCGGCGTCGATCCGCCAATTCGGCTGTCCGGCCTCCGACCAGTCGCGCCCGAGCCAGCAGGCGTACACGATCCGCACCGCCGTCACGGTGCCGACCCGTCCGGCCTCGACCTGGGCGCGGATCGCCCGATGCGCCGGGTGGTGCCGCTGATCGAAGGCCGTCCCGTAGAAGACCTTTTGCGACGCGACGGCGTGCGCGATGGCCTCGGCGTCACTCAGCGTCGCCGCCATGGGCTTCTCGCACAGGATCGCCTTGCCGGCGGCGGCCAGCGCCTCGACGGCGCCGCGGTGGAGGTGGTTGGGCGTCGCCACGTAGACCGCCTCGACCGCGGGCTCGGCGATGAGACCGGCGAGGTCGGCATGGCCGCGGGCGCCTGCCCGCTCGGCCGCGGCGCGGCACTCGGGATTGGGATCGCAGACCGCGACCAGCCGATGCCCGGCGGCGCGGATGCCGGGCTCCATGTAATCGCGGGCGACCCAACCGTAGCCGACGATGCCCCAGCCGACCGCGTCCATCACCACCGCTCCGGCAGATCGACGAATTCGCGCACGCGGACGCGCTGCGTCTCCGGGCTGTCGAGTCTGCCGTCGAAGGTCAGGTGCTCGGGGCCGGGCGAGTGGAGCGGGTAGGTGGCGCGGGGGGCGTACTCCGCCTCGTAGCGCTCCGAGGGCCAGTGGATGACGTAACCGCCCTGGTCGGTGTCCTGACCACCGCCATCCAAGTGGGACGCGGGTCCCCTCTCCCGTCCGGGAGAGGGATAGGGTGAGGGATTTGCGCTTTCCGAGGACGGCGCGACGGCAGTGCGCGTCGATGGCGCACTCTGTGCCGAAACGTCGTAACCCTCGCCCCGACCCTCTCCCGCACGGAAAAGGGAGCCCGTCGCGTCCGCCATCACGGGCACATAGAGCGGGTTGAGCCGCAGCACGGTGCCGGGCTTCGGCAGGGTCAGGCCGTCGATCAGGGCGCGCGGCGCCGGGCGCATCCCGGGGCCGCACACCACCGAGAACGCCTCGCAGGTTCGCAGGGCGGCGGGATCCTGCGGGCCCGGCGCCCGCGCCTCGACCAGCGCCCGGGTCAGCTCCGCGTCGTCGTAGACGAGGGCATCGGGGAAGAACTCGGCGATCTCCTCCGCGGTCACGGCCCTGCCGGCCGAGAAGCCCGGGCAGTCGCGGTTGTGGATGTGGCTGAGCGCCAGCCAACCGTCGTCGCCGGCGTTCTGACGGAGGTTCTCCAGCAGCGCCGCCTTGTCGTCGAGGAAGTAGAAGGCGTCGTTGCAGACGACCAGGTCGACCGGCGCCCCGGGGATCGGCCAGTGGGGCGAGCCGGCATCGAAGCAGACGAGCTGCGCCTTCTCGGCGACGACCCAATGGCGCGCCACCCAGAGCTTGGCGAAGACAACGTCGGCCCCGGAGACCTTGCAGCCGCGCCGCTGCAGCTCCCGCAGGTAGTGGCCGATGCCGCAGGCGAACTCGAAGACGCAGACCGGCTCGTTCCAGTGCGCCTCCAGCAACGAAAGGCCGGCCAGGAAGGTCGGATCGCTCCAGCGGTGCAGGAAGTAGTCGCCGACGCGGCCCCAGCCGAGGCGTTCGACCGCGTCGCGGAGCGTCGCTGTGCGGCGCTCCTTGATGAGCTGGATGATCCCGGCCGGGTCGGCGGGCGGGCCGTTCCACCAATCATCCTGATCGACCAGCAGGGCAGCGAGCGCCTCGTCGGGCTCGCCCGCGTCGAGATGGGCCAGGACCCGCTCGATCAACGCCTCGCGGTTGATCCGTAGATACGGAATGCCGTCGATCACGGGCCAGCGTGCGCCGGTCTCCGCGTCGCGCAAAGCGTGCGGGCCGTCGGCCTTCAGCGGGTTGCCGGTATCCGGCGAGTGGAGTTCGAACGGGATCATGGTTCTCGGGGCCGTCCCGGCAGATGGGCGACCGGGTCCGGCGATCAAGGGATGCGCATGTCGGCGAGGACACGATCGTGGAAGCCCTTGACCGGGCCGGCATGGACCAGCTCCCACTCGTCGAGCACCATCCCCATCGTGGTCGAGGCCCCGCGGAGGTGCTGGGCGATCTGGAGAACCCGGTCGATGCAATCCGCCGCGTGGAAGGCGCGGCCCTCCGCGGTGGCGTCGTCGGGCAGGACCGCGCGGGCGCGCTCGACCTGGCTGCGCAGGGGCTCGGCGAGTTCGGCGAGCGCCCAGCCCGTGGTCGTGGCCATGACCGGCCCGAGATGGTCGCCGAGCAGCATCTCGCCGGTGAACCCGGCATCCGGCATCGCGGCATTGTGGAAGTGGTGGGCCATCGCAGCCAGGAACACGGTGCCGGGGTCCGCCCGGTAGAACGGGCTGAGGCAGACGCCGTAGGCCGCGACGATCAGGCAGTGCTCGGCGTGGTTCTCGGGCGGCTCCAGCAGGATGCGGGCGCGGCCGGGACAGGTGACGCCGGCCCGCGGCTGCTGCGCCAGGGCGGCGACGAAGCCCGGCAGGGGACCAGGCTGGCCCGCCGGACGCGGCGCGAGGCGTGCACGCAGGCGCGTCCGCAGGTCCGCATCGAGGTCGGCGGTGACGGCATCGAAGCCCGCGACCAGCACTTCGGAAGCCGCCGCCTCCGAGAGCCCGGCGGCCGTGAGGAAGGCGGCGTCGAGATCGCAGAGCCGCGTCGCCGCGAGAGTCGTGGCGGTGATGTCGAGGGCCACGTCGTCGGGCGGGCTCCCGCCGGTGAGGAGCCCCCACCCCTGTGCGAACAGGCGTTCGGCGATCGATCCCTGGCGGCCCGCGGAGCGGACGCGCTTGAGGTCGTTCATCTCGACCAGGAGGTCGCGCAGGGCCTCCGGCGCTGCCGCGCCGGGGGAAGACGGCAGGGTTTCGTTGGGCATCGTCTCGTTCCGAAAAGCCGTCTCCCCTGTGGCGATGCGGCCTAGTGCACGCCCAGCCAGTCGCGGAGCATCTGCTCCTGCTTGCCGAAGGCGTGCTCCGGCCCGTGGCCGTTCTTGACCATCGGAGCCTTGAAGAAGGTCGAGAGCTGCTCCTGGACCCCGCCGTCACCGCGCGTGTGGGCGAGGTCGAGCACGCGGGCGATCTCGATGACCAGCGGGGCGGCCAGGATCGAGTCCTTGCAGAGGAAGTTCACCTTCACCTGCATGCGCTGGCCCATGAAGCCGGTGACGTCGATGTTGTCCCAGGCTTCCTTGTCGTCGCCGCGCGGCCGGTAATAGTGGATGTGCACGAGGTGGTCCTCGACCGGGTAGCCGAGGATCGAGTCGAGCACCGTGCCCTTGGTGTTGAGCTTCGACTGAAGCGAGTTCGGGTCGTTCAAGGCGAGGCCGTCGCGGTTGCCGAGGATGTTGGTCGAGAACCAGCCGTCGACGTGCAGCGCGCGGGCCTTGAAGGCGGGGGCCAGCACGGTCTTCATCATGGTCTGGCCGGTCTTGCCGTCCTTGCCGGCCACCGGCACGTTCAGCTCCTTGGCGAGGTCGAGGAGCGCCGGGACGTCGGCGGCCACGCTCGGGGTGAAGTTGGCGTAGGGAATGCCGCTCTTGATCGCCGCGTAGGCGTAGAGCATCGCCGGGGAGATCGCCTCGTCGCTGGAATCCAGGCCCTTCTCGAAGGCCGCGGTGGAGTTCAGGGTCGGGTCGCTCAGGTCGGGCCAGCGCTCCGTGGAGGCGAGGTTCACCACCACGACGTCGTCGAGGTTGCTCTCCTTCTGGAAGCGCCGCAGGTCGTTGGCGATGACCGAGACCGCCTCGCGGTGGTCCTTGGCGACGATGCGGTTCTGACCGTCGATGTTCTTGCAGAACTTGGCGCTGCCGACCGCCGGCCAGGGGGTGATCCCCTTCAGGGCGTTGGCGCCGTCCTCGATGTCGTCCTTCGAGAGGACGCCATGGCCGCTGGCCGCGGAGGCGAGGTCGTCGCCGTTGAGGTCCCATCCGCCGAAGACGAGATCCTTGTAGTCGGCCATCCCCGCCACGGAGAGGCCGGCGAGCGGCAGTCCGTCGAGTCTGTTCGAACCGGATTTGATCATCTCGATGCCGGCGATGGCGGTGGTGGCGACAGCGCCGCCCATGCCAACGAATGCGACACCGACGCGGCGACCGGACTGCATGCTCATCGGAAACTGATGTCCTTGTGCGGACGCGGGTGGCGTCTCGGACGGAAAGTACGACCCCCCCGGGGCCGTACCTAACTGGCTCGGACGGGCCGCGTTCCAACCCGAATGCGACAACATTGCGCCTCCGTCGCGCCCGGCGCGGACGGCTCGCCGGGTTAACGCGCCGCTAACGGGCAGGGTTAACCCTTCGTTGACCGTGCCACGCTTGGATCACGGGGCCGTCCCATTCTGGTCACGGCCGGCGTCGATAGGGCGGCCGCTTCGAGAAACCCGGCCGACAGAGCCGGGCCGATGCAAGGACCGATCTAGAAGAGGACCAATGATGGGGGTTTTCCCGGAGCCGGCGCATCGCGCCGACGACGTGAACCGACTCGTGCCGCAAATCCTGAACGGCGCGGGCCATTTCGAGGATGAAGCCGTGGCGTGGCTGCCGCGGGCTGGACGCAAGACAGAGCGCCGGTCACTTCGCCGCACCGGCCTTGGCCGGCTCACCGGGACGCTGGCGCTCGGCCTCGTCGCCGGGTTCGGCCTGCCGCAGGCAGCCTTCGCGCCGGCCGCCCAGGCTCACGACCGGATCGACACCAGCCCGCGTGCCGCCCAGTCGCTGGCTCAACGGGCGTCGGAGCCCACGGTTCCCGCCGAGGGGCCGGCTTCGTCGGCCGCGGAGGCCTGGAAGGGCCTGCCCGTGCCGGAGCAGGAGCCTGCCACCACGGCCCTGATTCAGGAAGACCTCGCGGCCCTGCCGCGGGTGAAGCAGGACCAGGGTCAGGATGCGGTGCAGTTCGGCGAGCGGAGCGTCCCGCGAAAGGTGGTCGACACCATCGTCAAGGCCTCCGACGAGGCCGGGGTCGACCCCGTCTACATGATGGCGCTGGCCGACAAGGAATCGAGCTTCGACACGGACGCGAAGGCCGCGACCTCCTCGGCGGCGGGCCTGTTCCAGTTCGTCGCCCGCACGTGGCTGGAGATGATCCGCGACTACGGCGCCCGCTACGGGCTCGCCGAGGAGGCCGCCGCCGTGAAGGGCCGGGGCTCCGCCATCACGGTCACGGGCAGCATGCGCGCCCGGATCCTCGGGCTGCGCAACGATCCCCGCGTCGCCGCCCTCATGGCGGCCGAGCTGATCAAGCGCGACCGCGAGCGGATCGAGGCCCGGGTCGGGCGCGCGCTCACGACGACCGAGCTGTATCTCGCCCATTTCCTCGGCACCGCGAGCGCCGGACGCTTCCTGTCGCTCTCCTCCGAGAAGCCGGACGAGGTCGCCGGACGCGAGTTCCGGAGCGCGGCCCGGGCCAATCGCAGCCTGTTCACCGAGAAGGCGGGCGGCAAGCGCCGCAGCCTCACGGTCGCGGAACTGCACGGTCGGCTCGACGACATGATCGACCGGCGCCTGACCCGCTACCAGGGTGTCGCGGCGGTGGCCGAAGCGCTCGACAAGGCAGGGGCCGCGACCGACGTGGCGTCCGACGAGTCCGGCCGGAACGCCGGCACCCGCCGCGTCGAGGTGACGGAGGCCCTGCCGCCGGACGGGGTGTGATGATCCTGTCGGGCCGCGGGCCTTCCGGACCGGGCCGCGTCGTCCGGCGGGACCCGAGGGCCGCGCGATGCGCGGCTCTCCCGTCCCCTTAATGCCCCCCTGCCGGTGCGCCGCCCCCGAGCTTGACGCTCTTCAGGCTCAGGGCCAGGGGCACCGCGCAGGCGGCGACGAGGCCCATCACCCAGAACACGTCGATATAGGCCCAGTAGGCCACCTGGGTGCTGAGGATGTTGCCGAGCCACGCGGTCGCCTGGCTCTGGGCCTCGACGCCGGCATAGCCGTGTTCGGAGAAGTACTGCGTCGCCTGCCGCATGGTCTCCTGATAGGCCGGTGACGTGGGGTTGACGCTCTCGACCAGCCGGCTCTGGTGGAACTGGCTCCGGTAGGCCAGCATGTTCTGGGCGAGGGAGACGCCCATCGACCCGCCGACGTTGCGGGCGACGTTGATCAGCGCCGAGGCCTGATCCGTCTGATCCTTGCGGAGCCCCTCGTACGAGGCGGACGTGATCGACAGGAACACCATCGGCAGGCCGAGGCCGATATAGACCCGCGACCACGCGAAGAACGAGAACGTGGTCGAGCCGTCGATCCGCGTCAGGTCGTACATCCCGAGGGCGACGATGGTCATGCCGGCGGCGATCAGCCATTTCGGCTGCAGGTAGGCGGAGACGCGTCCGGTCAGGAACATCATCACCACGGTGACGATGCCGCCCGGACCGAGCACGAGGCCCGACAGGGTGGCGGTGTAGCCGTAATATTCCTGCGTGATCTGCGGGATGAACTGCGTCGTCGCGATCAGGATCGCGCCGGTGAACATCATCACCAAGAAGCAGGAGCCGAACTGGCGGTTGCCGATGAGGCTGAGGTCGACGGCCGGGTTCTTCTTGTTCAGGAGCCACGGAATCATGGCGGCGAACGAGACCACCATCAGCACGCCGGATACGTTCATCAGCGTCGAAGTGCCGAACCAGTCCTTCCGCTGCCCCTCGTCGAGGATCACCTCCAACGAGCCGAGGAACAGGGCGACCAGCACGAAGCCGACGATGTCGAAACGGATGCCCTTGCGGACCAGGGCGCGCCGCTCCTTCTTGGCCGCCGCGCTGTCCTCGATCAGCCAGTACATCAGCCCCAGGGCGATGACGCCCACCGGCCCGTTGATCAGGAAACACCAGTGCCAGGAGGCGTTGTCGGAGAGCCAGCCGCCGAGCGTCGGGCCGATCACCGGCGCCACCACGATGGCGACCCCGTAGAGCGCGAAGGCCTGGCCGCGCTTCGCGGGCGGGAAGGAATCGGCCAGGATCGACTGCGCAAGCGGCGCCATGCCGCCGCCGCCGAGCCCCTGCAGCACCCGGAACAGCAGCAGGGATTCCAGGCTCCAGGCGAAGCCGCACAGGATCGACGAGACGGTGAACAGCGCCACCGACCACATGAAGAACGCCTTGCGTCCGTAGCGCTTGGCCAGGAAGCTCGAGGCCGTCAGCGTGATCGCGTTGGCCACGAGGTAGCTCGTCACCACCCAGGCCGCCTCGTCGGGGCCGACCGCGAGGCCGCCCGAGATGTAGCGAAGCGCCACGTTGGCGATGGTGGTGTCCAGCACCTCCATGAAGGTCGCCAGCGCCACCACGCCGGCGATCAGCCACGGATTGTGGCCGCCCGGCGCCTTGGCCGACGCCTTGCTTGACGCCTTGCCCGACGCCGTGGCGGACCCTTTGCCCGACCCCTGGCCCGAAGCTCCGGCCGTCTGCGCCCGACCCGCGTTCGCGCTGCGGCCGGACGCGGCCGCGCTCCCCTGACCGGCCACAATGCTCACCGCACCGTGACGGTCGGGACGATCGACATGCCCGGGCCGATCGACACGTCCGTCGGCCAATCCCTGACGACGATCTTGACCGGGATGCGCTGGGTCACCTTCACGTAGTTGCCGGTGGCATTCTGGGCCGGGAGCAGGCTGAAGGCGGTGCCGGAGCCCGGCTGGACGGAGGCCACCGTCCCGTGGATCTTGCGGCCCGGATAGGCGTCGATCTCGAGATCGACCGGCTGGTCCGGGCGCATGTCGGCGATCTGGGTCTCCTTGAAGTTCGCCGTCACCCAGATGTCGTCGGGCACGAACATCGCCAGGCTCTGGCCGGCCTGCGCGAGCTGGCCGACACCGCCGGTGAGCCGGACGACGCGGCCGGCCTGCACGGCGCGGACCGTCGTGTAGCCGAGGTTCAGCTCGGCCTGCTCGACCTGCGCCTTGTCGCGGGCGAGCTGCGCCTGGGTCGAGGCCTTCTGGGCCTGGAGGGCGCCGATCTGCTTCTGCGCGGCGACCACGCTGGCATTGGCGCTCTGCACGGAGGCCTGCCGCTGCTGCAGCGTCGAGGTCGCGGATTGCGACTGCTGGATCGAGCCGGAGCCGCGCTCGGCGAGGTCCTTGTAGCGGGCCGCATCCTCCTGGGCGAACTTCAACGCCGCCTCGGCGGTGGCGACCTGCGCCTTGGACACGTCGATATTGGCGTCCTGCGCCTGGATCTGCGCGTCGAGGTTCTTGATGCCGGCCTCGTCGGCCTCGACCTGCGCCTGCGCCTGATCGAGGGCGATCTGGTAGTCGCGCCGGTAGATCTGGAACAGGATCTGGCCGGCCGCGACATGCTGGTTGTCGGTGACCGGCACGTCGACGAGGTAGCCACCGACCTTCGGCTGGATCGCGATACTGCGCGCATCGACGAAGGCGTCGTCCGTGCTCTCGTAGGGGTGCATGTACAGCAGCCAGTAGAAGAACACGCCCACGCAGAGCGCGACGACGGCGAGGCCGCCGAGCAGGAACGCGAACGGGTGGCGGCGCAGGATGTTGGGACGTCCCTCATCGTCGTCCGCGTCGTCCGGCTCCACGCCGTCGTCCGCCTCCGGCGCGTCGGGCTCCTCAACGGCTCCGTCGTTCGTGCCGGGTTTGCGCGCCGACGCGTCGTCCGCGGCGGGCGGATCGAAGGTCGCTCCGGCCGATCCGACATCGAGGACATCGCGATCGGGCGCGCCGCTCCGGCCGCCGGCCGAACGCGCGCGTGCCGCGTCCTCGAAGGACTGCCGCTGATCGTCAAACATGGGAAGTCGCCGCCCGATGGGCCGGCCACCTGTCGGTGACCGGGCTTGTCGCATCGCCCGCCTCAGGCAGCACAAGCCAGTCGCCGGTCCAAGGTTCCATGCGTGGCGCCCCCGGGTCAGGAACGCATGCCGCACTGCGGCGTTCTGCGCACGGAACCTTTGCCGTTCTCGGCTCGAAGACCCAGGAGTCCGCCATGACCAGCAGCCCATCCCCGAGGCCGCACATACCCGGCACCGGTTCCACGACCTCGCCCACCGGCATCCCGCTCGTCGGTGTCGCCCGCCTCGATGCCATGAGCGCCGCGCTCGCGCGGAACTGGTGGCTCGTGGCCCTGCGCGGGGTCGTCGCGATCCTGTTCGGCGCCATCGCGTTCATCGCGCCCGGGGCGTTCGTGCTCTCCCTGGTGCTGTTCTTCGCCGCCTACATGTTCGCCGACGGCGTCATCGCCATCGTGGGCGCGGTCCGGGCCGCGCAGCGGCACGAGCGCTGGGGCTTCATGCTGATCGAAGGCCTCGTCGATATCATCGTGGGCGTCGCCGCGGTTCTCGTGCCGGCGGCGGCGGTCTGGGCCTTCGTGCTCCTGCTCGCCGTATGGGCGCTGGTGACCGGCGGCCTGATGATCGCGGCGGCTTTCCGCCTGCACCTCCATTACGGGCGGTGGTGGCTGGTCCTCGGCGGCCTCGTCTCGATCCTGTTCGGGGTCGCCCTGATCCTCGAGCCGGGCATGTCGGCCCTGGTGCTGACGTGGTGGATCGGATCCTACACCTTCGCCTTCGGCGTGCTGCTCCTGATCCTGGCCTTCAAGCTGCGCAGCCGGTACGGGCCGGCCGCGGGACCGACCCCGCCGCTCGGCCGCTGAAGCGGACCGGACGCCGGCTCGAACTCCGTGGCCCGATCCACACGGTCGCGGCGCGATCGGCCTGCCGGTCCGTCTGCGTCGTCACAAGTGGGGGACACGGGATCGGATGCGGCTTAGAAGACGCCCTCGACCGGAAGGGCCGGTCCCGGAACCCGCAACGCGATGACGCCCGACGCGCCGGAACGCGCCCCGGCCGACGAGCCGAACTCGACGAGGCCGGTGCCTGCCACCGAGAGCCCCGACCCGCGCCTCGCCGCCCGGGAGGCAGGGCGCGCGGCCCGCGACCTGCTGCGTCACCTCTGGGCATTGATCGCCGCCGCCGGGCTCGGCGTCGCGCGCCTTGGCCGGAGCGTCTCCGCAGGCGCGGCCGAGCGTCTGGCCCGAGTGCGCGCGACCCGTCCGGCCGCACCGGTCGATCCGAGCCGCCCGGCCGTCGAGCCGCGGGTGCGGCGTCGCTGGCGGCCGCCGGCCCTCGCTCGCCTCGGGCGGCGCCCCGCCCTTCTCGTCGCCGGCGCCGTGATCCTGCTGCCGGTCCTGGCGCTCGCGCTGTTCCTGATCGCCGCGCTCGTGACCCTGCCGCCGCTCGGCGGCGCCGTGGTCGAGACCGGCCAGCGGGCGATCACCGTGGAGGCCGATGACGGCCGGGTCTTCGCCACCCGCGGCAGCTTCCGCGGCCAGAAGCTCACCGCCGCCGACCTGCCGCCGCACCTCGCCCAGGCGATCGTGGCGATCGAGGACCGGCGCTTCTACAGCCACTGGGGCATCGACCTCCGCGGCCTCGTCCGGGCGGCGTGGCGCAATTTCCGCGGCGGCGGCGTGCGCGAGGGCGGCTCGACGATCACCCAGCAATATGTCCGGCTGATCTCCCTCAACCAGGAGAAGACGCTCTGGCGCAAGGTGCAGGAGGCCATCCTGGCGCTGCGGGTCGAATCGACCATGAGCAAGGACGCGATCCTGCTCGGCTACCTCGATTCCGCCTATTTCGGCGCCGGCGCCTACGGGGCCGACGCGGCGGCGCGACGCTATTTCGGCAAGCCGGCCAAGGCCCTGAACCTGCCGGAATCGGCGATGCTCGCCGGGCTGGTGCGGGCGCCCTCGCAGCTCGCCCCGACGCGCAACCTCGGCGGCGCCAAGGAGCGGGCCGATGTGGTGCTCCAGGCCATGGTCGAGTCCGGCGCGATCACGCAGACCGAGGCGGATGCGGCGCGCAAGCAGAGCGTGACCCTGAAATCACCCCCTGAGGCGCCGCCCGGCACCAACTACTTCCTCGACGTGATCGCGGGTGACGTGAAGCGCCTCGCCGGCACCGACGGCGACATGACGGTGCGCTCGACCCTCAACCTCGACCTGCAGAGCCTCGCCGAGGGTGTCGTCGCCCGCCGCCTCGACAAGGACGGCGCCCGCCGCAAGGTCGGCCAGGCCGCCATGGTGGTCCTGTCGAAGGAGGGGGCGATCCTCGCCATGGTGGGCGGCCGCGACTACGAGGACAGCCAGTTCAACCGCGCCGTCCAGGCCAAGCGGCAACCCGGCTCGCTGTTCAAGCTCCTCGTTTACCTGACCGCCTACGAGAAGGGTTACACGCCGGACTCGGTGCTCGTCGATCGCCCGGTCCAGATCGGCGAATGGGAGCCCGAGAACGACGACGGGCGCTACCGCGGCTCGGTGCCCCTGCGGACCGCCTTCGCGCTCTCGATCAACACGGTCGCCGCCCAGCTCGGACAGGAAGTCGGTATTCCGGCGGTGATCGCCACCGCGCGCAGGCTCGGGATCCAGTCGGACCTGCCGAACGTGCCGAGCCTCGTCCTCGGCTCCGGCGCGGTCAGCCTCTTGGAGATGACCCGTGCCTACGGCTCGGTCCTGTCCGGGCGAACCCCGCTCCAGGCCTACGGAATCCAGGCGATCCGGGGCGGGGCGCCGCAGCCGCTCTACGTCCGCACGGACCCGGCGCCGGGCTCGACGCTGGCGCAGGGGCCGCGCACCATGATGCTCGATTCGCTGCAGGCGGTGGTGGAATCCGGCACCGGCCGCGCCGCGCGGGTGCCGGGCCAGATCATCGGCGGCAAGACCGGGACGAGCCAGGATTTTCGCGATGCATGGTTCGTCGGGATGACCCCCGACCTCGTGGTCGGAATCTGGGTCGGCAACGACGACGACAGCCCGATGAACCGCATGTTCGGCGGGGAGATGCCGGCCGGGATCTTCCACGACTTCGTCCAGCGCGCCGCGGAGAAGCTCGCGAAGGGCAAGCCCCGCCCCTCGGCGGAGCGGGCCGAGCCGGCCCGGGCGCCAACGCCCGCGGCGGAGCCCGTCGCGGCCGGCGAGATCCGCGGCGTGCCGGATGTGATCGACACCGGCACGCTGAACCTGCGCGGGCGCGTCGTCCACCTTCTCGGCGTCGTCGGTGAGCGCGGGCATCTCGCCCGCCAGCTCGCCAGCTACCTGCGCCGCCGCGAGGTGGTCTGCACGGGGATCGCCGACGGGGCGACGGCCCGATGCCGCATCGAGGGCGACGATCTCGCCGGGCTGATCCTGGCGGCGGGCGGGGCGCGGGCGTCGGAGGATGCGCCGCCGGACCTCCTCGGCGCGGAGGAGCAGGCCCGCGCGGAGCGCGTCGGCCTGTGGGGGCGGTGAGCCGCTAGGCCGCCCCGAGCTTCGCCAGCGTCCGCGGATCGGGGGCGCCGTCGAAGTAGCGTGCCAGCGCTTCGGCGAAGAGCGGCTCCCCGGGCACGGCGCGGGCGAACAGCGTCATGCTGGAGCGGAACTTCAGGTCGTCGGGCGATCCGAAGATCGCGTGGGCCGACCGCCCCGCGACGGCGTTGACCGCCGCCGTGCAGGCACGCAGGCGCGCGCCCAGCACCGGATGCGCCGCATAGGCCTCGGCCTCCCCCAGGGATCCGATCGCGTAACGCTGCGCCATCGGGCTCGCGCCCAGCCCGGCGATCTGCGGAAAGACGAACCACATCCAGTGGCTGCGTTTCGCGCCAGCCTTCAGCTCCACCAGGGCGCGGTCGTAGACCCCGTCCTGCGCGGCGACGAAGCGTCCGAGGTCGTAGGCGTCGGTCATGGTGCTGCTCCGATCGTCCGGTCCCGCTTCCTCGATAGCGCTCCGCCGGCCCCCGGGGCGGGCCGCCGCAGACGCAGCGTCCGGATTGGTGTAAACGCCGCCCATGCTCGGAACGCTCGTCGCCTTCATGGTCGCGAATCCGGCGATGAGCCATGCCATGACGGCGATCCTCGAGACCGTCGGCATGGCGGCCGCGCTGATCCTCCTGCGCAGCCCCCGCCCGGAAGGTATCGCGGCCCTGGTCGTGTCGACCTATTATTACGGCCGCGAGGCCGGCCAGCGGGAGCATGACATCAAGCATGCCGGCTGGGATGCCGTGCAGGCGCATCTCGGCGCCGAGTTCCTGTACGGGTGGTCGCTGCCCAACCTGCAGCAATGGGTGGCCCCGACCTGTGCGGCCTGGGCGGTCGCGAGCCTGATCTTCCTGTTCCGGTCGCGAACGGCGCGCGCCGCCACCGTTCGGGTGCTGAGACCCGGGCCGCCCTGAAGCGTGCGGACGAGCCGGGTTCGGCCCCGGCCTTCCGTGCTCAGGCGTGCAAGAGCGGACCATCCGACGGTCCGATCTCACTGCGGTCGCCGAGAAGCCGCCGTCCCGAGGCGATGATCTGGACGGTCTCGCGGCTGCCGCACTCGCGGCGCGCGAGGGCTTCCAGGTCGCGCAGGTAATCGATCACCGGGCGCCGCTCCCTGTCGCCGCGGCCGATCACCGGCTCGACCTTGGCGGTCACCAGCCCGGCAACCGACTCCCAGAATTCCGCCGGGCGGATTTCGGCGTTGTCGATCGAAGGTTCGTGCATCGCTCGTACCCTCCTGATTTGCAGCCGCCGTTGTCGAGCGCTTCATCGGCGCGCGCATTGACCCATGTTGGACCCGGCGCGCCGATCCGCGCCCATGCCGGACGGCTCGCGGCATCGTCATCCCGGGGTGGGGCGGAGGCAGCGAGACGGCCATGACCGGTCGCGCCGCCGCGCGTTTGTCTCGGATGGATCTGAGGGAGGCCGCCTGCACGCCGACGATATGTCAGCCCATCGCCGCCCCATCCCCGGGAAACAGCCGACCGCCGCCCGGGGAGTATCGCGTCCGCTCGATCGCCAAAGCCGTGAGCTTGCGCGTCGTCGGAAGTCTCGACACGCTGCTGTCCTATCTATTCACAGGGACCGTCCTGATCGCCGGCTCGATCGCCTCGACCGAGACTGCGACGAAGACGCTTCTGTACTAGCTGCACGAGCGCGGATGGGGCTTCATATCCCTGGGCCGCGCGTGAGCGACGAAGCCGTCGGGGAGTTCGCGATGCCCTCCATCATCGAAACCTTCGACAAGCGCACCTCCAAGACATCCGGCGCGCGAAGCGGGCCGAGTTCGAGGATGCAGGCGCCGATCCTGTCGGGACGGCCGGCCTGTTTGAGCGCGTGATGATCACGCGCTGGCGCAGACCCACTCGCGCCGGCACCTGCTTCCTGCCGGCGTCCCACCCCTGAAAGCCACGGACCGGAGTGAACAGCATGCCACAGATCGATGTCGGGGGAATCGGGTTCCGCTATCTCCTCGAAGGCCCCGGGGACGCACCCGTGGTCGCGTTCTCGAACTCCCTGGGTGCGACCCTGGAGATGTGGGATGGGGTTCTCCCCGCGCTCGCCGGGCACTTCCGCACGCTGCGCTACGACACGCGCGGCCATGGCGGCTCCGAGACCCGCGACCGGCCGACGGAGGTGGTGGACCTGGCCCGAGACCTCGCGGGCCTGCTCGACGCCCTCGGAATCGGCCGCGCCCACCTGGTCGGTCTCTCGCTGGGCGGCATGACCGTGCAGGCTCTTGCGAGCGCCGAACCCGGTCGCGCGCTCAGCGCGACTCTGATGGCGACGGCCGCCTACATGCCGAGCGCGCAGAGCTGGAACGAGCGCGCCGCGACCGTCCGCGCTCAGGGGACCGCGGCCGTGGTCGAGGCGACGCTGGGGCGCTGGTTCACGGCGGATTTCGCGCGGAACAATCCCGCGGCGATCCAGGCCGTCCGCGAGCGGTTCATCGCCTGCGATCCGGTCGGCTACGCGGTGAGCTGCGGCGCGATCGGGCGCATGGATCTACGGCCGGCCCTGCCTGCCATCGCAGCCCCGACCCTGGTGATCGCCGGCCGCGACGATCCCTCGACGCCCCCGGCCATGGCAGAGGAGATCTGCGGCGGCATCGCCCAGGCCGAACTCCTCGTCCTGCCCCGCGCCGCGCATCTGCTGGCCGTGGAGCGCGCCGAAGCCGTCGGCCGGTATCTGCGCGCCTTCCTGGACCGGGCTGCGCTGGAGGCGCGGCCGACGCGTCAGTGACAGGGTATGCCGGCCTCGGCGGGCGACATCCCGCGCGCCAGTCTCCGCCCGGTGTGCAACAGGGCCTTGCCGATGAGGGCGAGGGTCAGCGGGTCACCGTCCTTCGCCGCGAGGCCATAGGCGATCAGCAGACTGTCGCCGATCTCACCGAGCAGATCCGCCGAACCGGGATCCGGATCGACGGCCTGAGCGTCGCTCTCGGCACCGACCGTCGCCCCGTGCCCGTCACCCACCGGCCGTCCCGCCCCAGTCTCCCGCGACGCATCGGTGATGGCGCTCGTACCTGCCGGTTGAATCGTATTCGCTCCGTCCCCGGATCGGTTATTGCGCATCGTGTCGGTCCCTCAACCTCCCTCAGGTTGCACCCACAGGTTGCGGACCGTCAACTGCGTCAGCACGTCCCGAATGAGCGGTCGAGCGTCGCAGCTCGCGCCCTGTTCACCACGCCCGACCTTCCGCCAAGCGCGCGTCACACAGGTGAATTTCGGCTGACAGGCGCCCGAGAAGTCGGGTGCCCCACGACGTCGCCATCCTAAGCCACACGCCAAGGCAGCGACGGGGGCGTGGCAACGATCACGCCTGGACCGTCAGGCTCGAGACGCGATCAAAATTCAACTTTTAGATGCAGCGTCCAGAAATCTGCAGCCTGTAGAGGAGCTGGAGGACCGCCGGATACGCAACAAGGCCCCCGCGATGTTGTCGCGGGGGCCTTGCTCGTTCGCGCTCCTACGGACCGCCGGGTCGGGTTTACTTGATGAGGGCGAGCAGCGACTTGCCGGCCTTCGAGTTCAGCTCCTTGGCATCCAGCGTGCCGTCGCCGTCCGGATCGGCCAGCTTGAAGCGCTCGCCGACAGCCGCGAGGTATTCCTTCTTGTCGAGGGTGCCGTCGCTGTCCGGATCGGCCTGCTTCACACCAGCCTGGCTGAGGCGACCTTTCAGCTCGCGGGTATCGAGGGTGCCGTCGGCATCCTTCTCCAGCCGGTCGAAGGTCGCGGAGGCAACCGCCTCTACTTCCTTCAGGTCGACGGTGCCGTCGTTGTCGGTGTCGATCATCTTGACGGCGCTGGTGCCGCTTGCCGGCTTGGCCAGGGCGGCCGGGACAGACAGGCCGCACACCGCCAGGGTCACTGCCGCGAACCCACTGATGAAACGAAGGGTCATTGCCAAATGCTCCTAAAAAATGCTGCCCGAACTTCCTAGTCATCGAGGTGGCGTGCTGCAAGTGCGAAATGAGCCGATGCGGGCGGCTCGGTGCGTCCTGGGGCTGTCGCGTCAGGGGCGGGGTGACCGGGCTCGGCCGGTGACGCTGGTGGTACCCCTGTCGGCGGAGGGCGAACGGCGCGTCGATAGCCTTTCGGAAGCCACACCAGCACATGGATCGGCGGTCGTCATCGAATCACGCAGGCAGGAATTCCAACCGGCATCATCGGGCGAGATCCGGCCGACACACGACGCGCAGGACGTCGGAAGCGTGTCCAAGCGCCGCCTGATCATACCAAGTCGGTGGCTTCAACTCCTTGCGACGCCGCACATCGGTTCGAAAGGCTGGCATCCACGGCGTCGGACTGCGTCCTCGCCGCGGGTTCGGAGGCCCGCACTCTGGCCGTCTGGACCGAACGCGATTCGCTGCGGTGCAGCAATCGCAATGGAGGCGGCCCCGGGGGACGTCGGAAAGATCGGCGGCCCGCACGGCGTCGGTTGGCCGGCTGCCCGGGACTCGCCGTCCTGCGCGAAGACCCGGCCGGGTCTTCGCGATCATCTTGTTCACCCGTCCGTCTCCCACTTCCGGGCGAGACGGGTCCGAGCGGATCAGGCCAGCGTCGCCAGATCCTGAAACCAGTGCTGTGCCTGGACATAGTTCTTCACCCGCGGCGACAGGGCATGCGGGTTGGTGTCGTGGACCACCCAGACCTGCACGGCGTCGTCGACGACGATCTCGTGGATGCGGGCCAGCAGCTTGTTCTGTTCCGTCACGTCGAGGCTCGCCTTCACCTTGTCGCAGAGGGCATCGACCTCGGGATTGCGGTAGTGGCTCCAATTCACCCCGTTCGGTGCGATCTGCCGCGAATCGTAGAAGCGCAGGATCGCGTAGAACGGGTCGGAGGTGACATAGGCAATGTTGCCGGCGCTCACGCCCTTGAGGCTCGGATCCGCGGCGCCCTGGCGCCACGCCGTGTAGGCCACTTCCAGTTCGACGGTCTTGAACTCGACCTGGATGCCGACCTCCGCCAGGCTCTGCTGCACGAATTCGTTGATCGGCAGCGACAGCATTTGCCCGGTGCCGCCGGTCGGGATCAGGATCGTAGCCTTCACGGGGTTCTTCACCGAGAAGCCGGCCTCCTCGACGAGCTTGCGCGCCGCGTCGACGTCGGTCTTGATCTTGAAGCCCGGCTTACCGAACCACGGACTCGATTCCTGGACCTGCCCAACCGCCGGCTGCGCGAGGCCGCCCATCAGCTCGACGACGCCCGCGCGGTCGATGGCGAGGTTGGCGGCCTTGCGCAGGCGCAGGTCGCGCCAGGGCGACCCCTCCAGCATCGACAGGTGGTAGTTCCAGACATGGGGCGTGTCGTTGCCCACGACCCGCATGCCCGCGGCCTTCAGGCGCGGGACCGCATCGGGCGCCGGCGCCTCGATCAGGTCGACGCTGCCCGACAGGAGCGCGTTCACCCGGGCGAGATCCTCCGGCACGCAGGTGAGGGTCAGCTTCGCGAGCTTCGGGACGCGTTTCGGGTTCCAGTAACCGGCGTTCGGCAGCAATTCGAGGCGCACCCGCGGCACCAGCTGTCCCATCCGGAACGGCCCCGTCCCCGAGGGCTCGAAAGCGAACTTCGCCCAGTCCTTGCCGACTTTCTCGTACTGCGCCGGCGAGGAGATCAGGAACCAGAGCATCTGGTAGGGGAACAGGCTGTCCGGGCTTTTCGTGATGACCTGGATGGTCTTGGCGTCGAGCTTCCGGTAGCTCGCGACCCCGGGCAGGCGGGGGCGGACCTGAGCCGCCTGCCGCTGGTCGAAATGCGGTGCCTCCTTGTTCAGCACCTTGTCGAAGTTCCAGATCACCGCGTCGGCATCGAAGGCCGAGCCGTCGTGGAAGGCCACGCCCTCCCGCAGGTGGAACGTCCAGACCTTCGGATCGGCCGGATCGGCTTCCCACGCGGTGGCGAGACCGGGCACCATCTTGCCAGGCCGGTCCGAGACATCAAGTTCCCAGGCGACCAGGGGATCGTAGAGGGTCAGGCCGGTGAATTGGTATCCGCCCGCGCCCCGGTCCGGCTGGCCTGTGGTGAGCGGCAGATCGGTCATCGAGATGCCGTAGGTCAGGGTGCCGGGGGCCGCGCCCTGCGCGCCGGCCCGGCCCGCCGCCCCGAACGCGGCCAGGGCGACGCCCCCGGCCATCAGTGAGCGGCGTGTCGGCTTGATCGGGTCCATCATGTCTCTCGGCTGAAAGCGGATGCGCTGCACGGAGCGCCCTCGCCCTCAGGCGCGCCGCGGCGCTGCCCGGGCCGTGACCTCATGCTGCATACAGTATGATGCACGCATCGTGCCCAACCGCCGGAGCCCGGCGGCCGGGGCGTTCACGCCTGCCAGACCTGGCCGGGCCTCAGGGCCACGAACCGTTCGGCCGGGATATCGGCGTCGAAGAGCGCGGCCGACAGCGCCTCCGCGGGACGCTCGACGCCCTCGTCGGTGAGCTGAAACGTGCCCCAATGGTGCCCGAGGGCCTGCTCGCCGCCGAGCAGCGCGAAGGCGGCCACCGCCTCGTCCGGGTTCACATGCTGCGCCTGCATGAACCAGCGCGGCTCATAGGCGCCAATCGGCAGGGTCGCGAGCCGGGGCGGGCCGAAACGGGCTCGGATGTCGCGGAAGAGCGCGCCATCGCCGAAGCCGGTGTCGCCCACATGGTAGTGCACGCCGCGGGGCGAGGTGATCACGAAGGCGCACCACAGCGCCATCCGCCGGTCGTTGACGCCCCGCGCCGACCAGTGGTTCGCCGGCGTCAGGTGGACCTGCAGGCCGTCGCCGAGATCGACCGACTGCCCCCAGTCGCGGGTCTCCACGTGCATCGTGTCGTCGTAGCCGCGCAGGATCGCGTCGTTGCCGAGCGGCGCGACGATCAGCGGCTGGTGCGCCTGCCAGATCCGGGCAAGGCTCGGCCCGTCGAGATGGTCGTAGTGATTGTGGGTGATCAGGACCGCATCGATCGGGGGCAGGTCGGCGAAGGCGATGCCCGGCGGGTTGACGCGCTTGGGACCGGCGAAGCGGACCGGGCTCGCGCGCTTGGCGAAGACCGGATCGATGAGGATGTTGCGGCCGGCGACCTGCACGAGGTAGCTCGCATGGCCGATCAGCACGACCCTCAGGCCGGCGACGCGCTCGGGCGGACGATCGGCCGGATAGGGGCTGGGAACGCTCTTCGGCCAGGTTTCGCGCTGCCGCTTGGCCTGCCAGCGCAGCACGTCAGGCAGCGACTTGTCGGTGGCCTGATCCGGCAGGAAGAAGCGCAGGCCGTCGAAATGATCGGAGGTCGGCCCGCGGTAATAGGGATTTCGGCCGCGCCGATGCGCGGCATAGCCGACTCCGCCGAGCGTCATCACCGTGGCCGCACTCGCGACCGTGAGCAGGCTGCGCCGTTTCATGGACCGGAGATGGCAGGAAGCGCGTCCCGGTCAAGCGCCCGGGCGGCGCGGCGGGGCGCCTCAGGCGTGCCGGGACGCGGTCGGGCTTATTCGACCAGCTCGGCGGCGAGCGACAGGCGCGCCCGGTAGACCACCTTGCCGACTCCGTTGCGGACGCAGGCGACGTAATCCTGCCGCTCGACATCCGGCAGCATGTCGCGGGCGATCGCCGACATGATCCGGGTCACCTTGGCGCGGGCCGCCGGCAGGTCCGGCAGGTCGAACCCGACCTCATCGTGGATCGGCTGTGAGCCGTCGTGCAGGTCGATGAAGAAGCGAGGCATCGGCGCGAAGCGTCTCAAGGAGAAGTAATCTGCCGGGAAGATTGGTCTCGCTATGGTTAATAACGTCTTACATTCGGCGTCCGAGGGTGACGCCGGGCCTCCGGTCAGGAGCGCCAGCGCAGCTCGCGGCGCTCCAGCGGATTGGCAAAGGGACGCCGGTCGCGGGCCGATTCGAGCGCCTCGCGCTTGAGCCGGAAATACCATTGCGACGGCAGGTCACCCTGGCCGAACAGGACCATGGTGGGCTTGCGGTCGAGCCCATCCTGGGCGTGCTGGAGCACCTGCTGGTCCTGGGTCAGGAACTGGCGCATCAGCGGACGCGCGATCGGCTTGAGCAGGTTCAGGACCGGCATGCTCCAGTAGAGGACGTTCGTGAGCAGCGTCCGATCCGGCGTCAGCGGCGTCGCGAAGGTGTAGTTCGCCACACACTTCTCCCCCGCGCGGATGCGCTCCAGGCGCACCCCCGGCAGGCGGAACTCGATCTCGACCTCGGGCACCCCGCCGAGCAGCCGGTAGACCGGCGAACTCGTCGTGGTCGCGTGGCTCGTCATGACGAAGCCGTGCGGCACCGGCTGAAAGGTCTTCACCTTCTCGCGGAGCTGCTTCGAGGGGCGGAACCACCAGGAATCGTGGACGAAGGCGACGTGACCGGGATCGACGAGGCTCAGGGTCGTGAGGTCGAAGGAGGCCTCGACCTCCAGTTCGACGACGAGGGACCCGGCCGGCTCGAAATCCAGCTCCGGAACCGCCGGCACATCTCCGGCGGCGGAGCCCAGATGCGGGTTCACCCAGAGGAAGCCGGCGCTCTCGCGAACGGGAAAGCGCTGGACCTGGATGCGGGAGAAGTCGGCGACATCGTGCTCCGACAGGGTCGGCACGTCGCGACAGCGTCCGTCGGTGCCGAAGCGCCAGCCGTGGAACGGGCACATGAGCGTGTCCCCGTCGAAGCGGCCCTTCGACAGGGCCATGCCGCGGTGGGGACAGCGGTCGCGCAACGCGAAGGGCGTGCCGTCGGGGGCGCGGCCCAGCACGATCTGCTCCCCGTTCAGGGCCACGGCCCGCAGGCCCGACGTCCCGGCCAGCCGGCCCCCCGACCGGCCGAGGCTTCGGGACTGCCCCACGCAGTACCATGCATTGCCCAGGGGCTGGCGCATCGCATCGGGGTCGAGGGCGGCCTCGTCGGCGACAGGCGGCGGATCGGCGAGGGACGCGGTCAAGGCGGTTCGGGCTGCCATCGGGACGCCCGTCATACGCCCCGGGGAAGGAGCGGGAAAGCGCCGGCCGGGGGAGGACAAACGGGCGCAGGCCCGGGACTTCACAAGCCCGGCGCGGCCACCTACCTTCGCGTCATCCGCAACCAACGAAAGGAGGTGATCCAGTGTCTCATTGTCATCAGCCGTGTGTCTCGGCTCATCGGACCTGGACCGTCGCCTCCGGCGCGTCGCTCTAAGACGCGTCAGAGACCCGATCTCGGGACGGTTCCGCCGGACGACACGGTTCGGCAATGGAAGGGCCACCCTCTCGGGTGGCCCTTCGGCATTTCAGGGTGCGGTTTCGGCCGGCCGTCAGCGACGCTGGGCCTGGAACAGCGGTTGGGCCAGCGCCTCCGTCCGGGCGCGCCACAGGTCACGCTCCTCGCGCAGGACGTCGCGCTCGCCCGCCAGAGCGAGCCGCTCGGACCGCAGCGCATCGCGCTCTGCGACCGCCCGGTCGCGCTCGGCCCGCATCTCCTCGCGCTCGATCCGGAACCGCTCCCGCTCGCCGCGGAACTCGTCGCGCTCGATGCGGATCTCCTCCTGCTCGGCCCGCAGATCCTCGAGCGAGCCGATCTCCTCCCGGATGTGCTCGCGGAGGATTCGGATCTCATCCGCAAGAATTGCCTGCAGCTCGTCCTGGCGCTCGGCCTCGACCCGGAGCTTGGCCTTGAGCATCAGGTTCTCGGCCATCAGCTCGGCGATGTCGGGATCCTCGATCGCAGCCCGGGGCGCCTCGGCCGGCTGCACGACCCGGGGCGACCACGCCGCGTCGCCGGCGCGAACCCGCTTGGGTTCCGGCAGGGGCTCCTCGGGCCGCGCCTCGACGCGCAGCTCCGACGGCGCCTGGGCCTTCATCGCCGCAAGCCAGTCGCGCAGCGGACCGGTCGCAGGAAAGTTGCCGGACTCCGGCGGCGTGAGAGAGCGGGCGGGTTCCGACATCGGCGGGCGTCCTGAGCGAATACGGACCGAAGACAATCCCAACATGCTTAACGATCGGTAAAAGTTAACTCCGCCCGCTGACCCAATTCCGGGCTTCGGGCTCGCGCAGCGGACCGGCACCCCGGCGAAAAATTGACTTTCCGCCCGGGTGCGGCTACGCCCCGCCCTCCCGATCCGTTGCAGATCGACCCGTTCCAAGCCGACCGGTCCCCAGAGGCCGGAGGTCAACGCCCGACAGCGCGTCCGCGCCCTCGGGCGCGATGGGCGTTGGGCCGATCCGCGGCGACGGGACCCGCCGGGCGAGGCATCCGCATGACGCGAGAGCAAGAAGCGTTGAACATCGAGGACGCGATCAACGAGACCTGCCCCTGGTCGGGCAAGCCGATCTCGGCCGATTCGCTGACCCTCTACAACGGCGCCGTGGTGGGATTCTGCAACCCGGATTGCCGGGACAAGTTCGCGAGCGCCCTGCGCAGCTTCGAGGCCGCCCTCCAGGCGCGCCGCGTCGAGCGCGCCGGCCTCGAACAGTAACGGCGGGACTTCAGAATCATGTTCGAAGGCCTGTCCGACCGCCTCTCCGGCATCCTCTCGGGACTGACGCGCCGCGGCGCGCTCACCGAGGCCGACGTCACCGCCGCCATGCGCGAGGTGCGCCGTGCCCTGCTGGAGGCCGACGTCGCCCTGGAGGTGGTCCGCGGCTTCACCGACCGGGTGAAGGAGAAGGCCGTCGGCGCCGTCGTGCTCAAGTCGGTGACGCCCGGCCAGATGGTCGTGAAGATCGTCAACGACGAGCTCGTGGCGATGCTCGGCACCGATGCCGAGACGGTCGACCTCAACGCCCCCGCCCCGGTGCCGATCCTGATGGTCGGCCTGCAGGGCTCGGGCAAGACCACCACCACCGCCAAGATCGCGCGGCGCCTCTCCGACCGCGAGAAGCGCAAGGTCCTGCTCGCCTCCCTCGATACGCGCCGCCCGGCCGCCATGGAGCAGCTCGCGGTCCTGGCGAAGCAGGTCGGCGTCGAGTCCCTGCCGATCATCGCCGGACAGTCGGCGGTGCAGATCGCCAAGCGCGCCATGGATGCCGCGCGGCTGGGCGGCTTCGACGTGGTCATGCTCGACACCGCCGGCCGCACCACCGTGGACGAGGCCCTGATGGCCGAGGCCGCCGAGGTGAAGGCCGCGACCCGGCCCCACGAGGTGCTGCTGGTCGCCGACGCGCTGACCGGCCAGGACGCGGTCAACACCGCCCGCGCCTTCGACGAGCGCCTCGGCGTCACCGGCATCGTCCTGACCCGGATGGACGGCGATTCCCGCGGCGGCGCGGCCCTGTCGATGCGCGCCGTCACCGGCAAGCCGATCAAGCTCGTCGGCGTCGGCGAGAAGGTCGACGCGCTGGAGGAGTTCCACCCGGCCCGCGTGGCCAACCGCATCCTCGGCATGGGCGACATCGTCTCCCTCGTCGAGAAGGCGGCCGAGACCATCGACCACGAGCAGGCGCTCCGCACCGCGGAGAAGATGCGCAAGGGCAAGTTCGATCTCGAAGACCTGTCCATGCAGCTCGGCCAGATGGAGAAGATGGGCGGCATCGGCGGCCTGATGGGCATGCTGCCCGGCATGGGCGCCATCAAGAAGCAGGTCGAGGGCGCCAACCTCGACGAGAAGATGTTCAAGCGCCAGCGGGCGATCATCTCGTCGATGACCCCGCAGGAGCGGAAGAACCCCGACCTCCTCAAGAACAGCCGCAAGAAGCGCATCGCGGCGGGCTCGGGGGTCGACGTCTCGGAGATCAACAAGCTCCTGAAGATGCACCGGACCATGGCCGACATGATGAAGGCGATGGGCCAGGGCAAGCGCGGGATCGGGCAGGCGCTCGGCTCGATGTTCGGCCTGGGCGGCGGCGGGATGGGCGGCATGCCCGGCCTTCCCCCCGGCATGCCGGAGCCGACGCCGGAGCAGATCGCGCAGCTCGAGAAGCAGTTCGGCGGCAAGCTGCCTCCGATGCCGCCGGGCCTGGGCGGGGGCGGGATGCCCAAGATGCCGGGTCTTCCCGGCCTCGGCGGTCCGAAGCTTCCGGGTCTCGGCGGGTTCATGCCGGGGAAGAAGAAATGAGCCTCCTCTCCGCTCAAGCCGTAGATCCCGAACTGGCACGCCTGCGCGACAGCATCGACAATTTCGATGCGGCGCTGATCCATCTCCTCGCCGAGCGTTTCCGCTGCACGCAGCGGGTCGGCGAGTTGAAGGCCCGAAAGGGGATCCCCCCTTCCGATCCGGACCGGGAGGCCCGTCAGGTCGCCCGGCTCCGCAAGCTCGCGGTCGACGCCAATCTCGACCCCGATTTCGCCGAGAAGTTCCTGGCCTTCGTGGTCAAGGAGGTCATCCGGCACCACCAGTCGATCGCGGCGACGCACGAGTCGGCGACCGACACCGAGAGAAAGTCCTAAGTCATGGCCCTCAAGATCCGTCTCACCCGCGGCGGCGCCAAGAAGCGCCCCTACTACCGTATCGTCGTCGCCGATGCCCGCGCCCCGCGCGACGGCCGCTTCATCGACAAGGTCGGCGCCTACGACCCGATGAAGGCCAAGGACGATCCGGCCCGCATCGTGCTCGACAACGAGAAGATCCAGGGCTGGCTCGCCAAGGGCGCGCAGCCGACCGACCGCGTCCTGCGCTTCCTGGATCAGGCCGGCCTCGCCAAGCGCCCGACCCGCAACAACCCGCAGAAGGCCGAGCCCGGCGAGAAGGCCAAGGAGCGCGCCGCCAAGCGGGCCGAGAAGGCCACCGCGCCCGCCGAGGACGCCGCCGCGTAAGGCGCCTCGATCATGGCGCGCCGCCCCGCAGGTCCCTCCCCCCGCGACGGCGGCCGCCGTGGCCGCTTGAATGCGGCGATCGGCGCGATCGCGCCCGACGCCGCGACATCGCCCAAGGCGCCGGCCCAGAAGCCGGCACCGCAACCCGCGGCCTCCGACCCGAACCTCGTCCTCCTGGGCGAGTTCGGGCGGGCTCACGGGCTCAACGGCGAAGTCCGGCTGAAATCCTATACCGCCGACCCGTTGGCGATCGCCGGCTACGGCCCGCTCCTGACCTCCGACGGACGCACGGTCACGCTGTCGACGGTGCGCACGGCGCCGGGGTCGTCGCCCGACATGCTGATCGCCCGGGTGACCAGCGTCAGCGCGCGCAACGCCGCCGAGGCCCTCAACCGCGTCGCGCTGTTCGTCCCCCGCGACCGCCTCGCGAAGCCCGAGGATGACGACGAGGTCTATGCCGCCGACCTCCTCGGGGCCACGGCCGTGGACGAGGCCGGGACCGTCGTCGGAACGGTCGTCGCGGTGCCGAATTACGGCGGCGGCGACCTGCTCGAACTGCGCCCCGCCGCCGGCGGCGCGACCGCCCTCCTGCCATTCACCAAAGCGTTCGTGCCGGTCCTGGATCTGGCGCAGGCGCGCGTGACCGTGGTCCTGCCGGACGACTTCTTCGCGCCGGCGGGCGAGAAGCCGGCCGACGATCCTGGCTGAGGCGGCTCGGGGCATCCCGCTCCGGGATCGGAGCCGCTCAGCGCGGCGTCGCGGCGTCCCGACACGGGCGAATCGAGGACGGGCTCGGTCGGTCTTCGGGGGCGGGCGCCGCGAACACCGCCAGATAGGCGCCCCCGTTCAGGGGCTGGAATCCCGTCTCCCGGTAGCCCGCAGCGGCCAGCTCGCAGCGCAGGAGTGCCGGCGGCGTGCCGTGTCGGGAGGGGATGTCGTCCGCGTCGACGATGCCGATCCGGCCGCCCGGACGCATCGCCGGGGCGAGATTGTGGAGGAGCCCGAAGGGCTGGGCGATTTCGTGGTACATGTGCACGAGGATCGCGGCATCTACGGAAGCCGGGGGCAGGCGTGGGTCGTGCGGCTGGCCCCGCACCACGGTGACGTTGCCGAGGCCTGTCACCCGCCGTTCCAGGCTCGTCAGGTAGGCGGGGGTGACGTCCTCGGCCAGGACCCTGCCGCCCGGTCCGACCCGGGGACTCAGGCGCATCACGTAATAGCCGCTGCCGGCGCCGATATCGGCCACCGTCTCGCCGGGGGCGATGCCCATCCCGCGGGCGACCGCATCGAATTCGCCGGCCTTGTCGCGCGCGGCCTCCGACGACCATTGCGGTGCCACGATCTCGGCCACCGGCCGGTCGGGTTTCGGGAATGCCCCCGCAGGGGCGCCCGGAGGTGACAGAGACCCCGCCGCCAGGGCCGGTCCCGCCAGCAGGGCGGTGAGGAGGAGTGCGCGCCGGATCATCGCCGACAACCCGCCGCGGGGCCGAACGGTGCCCGCACCGTTGACCGTGCCGCACCCCGCGCGCGATCAAGCGCCATGACGCGCGCGGAAACGCCCTGGCGGGCCACGATCCTCACCCTGTACCCGGAGATGTTTCCGGGACCCCTCGGCCTGTCGCTCTCGGGCGATGCCCTCGCCCGGGGCGACTGGAGCCTGGAGGCCCGCAACATCCGCGAGCACGGGCTCGGCCGTCACCGCTCGGTGGACGACACCCCCGCCGGCGGCGGCGCCGGAATGGTGCTGCGCTGCGACGTGCTGGCCGCCGCCATAGACGCCGCGACGGGGGACGACGACCCGCGTCCCCGGCTGCTGATGTCCCCCCGCGGCCGGCCGCTGAGCCAGGCGCGGGTCCGTGCCCTGGCCAACGGAGCGGGCGTGCTGATCGTCTGCGGCCGGTTCGAGGGTGTGGACGAGCGCGTGATCGCCGGGCGCGGCCTGGAGGAGGTGTCGATCGGCGACTACGTCCTCTCCGGCGGCGAGATCGCCGCCCTCGCGGTGCTCGACGCCTGCGTCAGGCTCCTGCCCGGGGTGATGGGCAAGGCACAATCGGGCGTCGAGGAGAGCTTCGAGGGCGGGCTCCTCGAATACCCCCACTACACCCGGCCCCGCGACTGGGAGGGGCGGCCGATCCCGGACGTGCTCTCGGGGGGCAACCATGCCGCCATCGCCCGCTGGCGGCGGGCGGAGGCCGAGCGGCTCACCGCCGAGCGGCGGCCGGATCTGCCCGGAGCCTCCGATCAGGCGGCCTCCAGATCGATCACCGGGCCGTCGAGATCGTAATCCAACGGGTCGAGCAGCAGCGGCTGCGGCACCGGGCGTTCGAGTCGGCTCGCGAAGGCGAGGCTGGCCGTTAACGCACCGATAACCACAAGCAACGCGGACCAAACCGCCAATATCGCGGCGCTGGGAAGAGTCATAAGCGTACCTCAAACGCAACACGGTACAGCATTAAGGGTAACGGCTCGCGATTAATCGACTGTTCCCGGCCTCCGGACAGGCTGTCCCGGGCAGGGTCAAGCGGCGAAGACTGCTTGCGGGACAGACGCTTGCAAGCCGGCCGGTTTGGGCGCATGCGCGGATCCGGGAACTCCTCCCCACCGAGGAGCGCCCATCTGCAAGGATGGATCCGACATGACCAGCCGCCCCACGCAGCGACCGCGCGTGCCCCATTTCTCCTCAGGCCCCTGCGCCAAGCGTCCGGGCTGGACCCCGTCCGTCCTGGTCGACGCCGCCCTCGGCCGGTCGCACCGCTCGCCCCTCGGCAAGGCCAAGCTCGGCCGGGCGATCGACCTGACGCGCACGGTCCTGCAGGTGCCCGCCGACTACCGGATCGGCATCGTGCCCGCCTCCGACACCGGCGCCGTCGAGATGGCGATGTGGACGATGCTCGGGCCGAAGCCCGTCGAAGTCGCGGCCTGGGAAGCGTTCGGCAAGGAGTGGGTGACCGACGCCCTCAAGCAACTCAAGATCGATCCGCGCATCCACCAGACTCCCTACGGCGTGCTGCCGGATCTTGCGGCGATCGACACGAAGCGCAGCGACGTGGTGTTCACCTGGAACGGCACGGCGGCCGGGGTGAAGGTGCCGGACGGCGACTGGATCGCGTCCGACCGCGAGGGCCTGACGATCTGCGACGCCACCTCGGCGGCCTTCGCGCAGCCACTGCCCTGGGACAAGCTCGATGTCGTGACGTTCTCCTGGCAGAAGGTGATGGGCGGCGAGGCGGCACACGGCATGCTGGTCCTCTCGCCCCGCGCCGTGGCGCGCCTGGAAAGCCACGTGCCGGCCTGGCCGCTGCCGAAGGTCTTCCGCCTGACGAAGGACGGCAAGCTGATCGAGGGCATCTTCAAGGGCGACACGATCAACACGCCCTCGATGCTGGCCGTCGAGGATTACCTCGACACCCTGGCCTGGGCGGAGCGGATCGGCGGCTTGCGCGCGCTCCACGCGCGGGCCGACGCCAACGCCCGGGTGATCTACGACTGGGTCGCGCGTACCCCTTGGATCGCGCCCCTCGCCGTCGACCCCGCCACCTATTCGAACACCGGCGTCTGCCTCGTGATCGCCGACCCGGACGTGCTCACCCGCGGCGATGCGGCCGTCTCGGCCTTCGCGGCGGGGATCGTGGAGCGCCTCGAGCGCGAGGGCGTCGCCCTCGACATCGGCGCGTATCGCGACGCGCCGGCCGGGCTGCGGATCTGGTGCGGCGCGACGGTCGAGACGGCGGATCTCGAAGCGCTGACGCCCTGGCTCGATTGGGCGTTCGCGGAAGAGAAGGCGGCTCTGACGCGGGCGGCGTGACGGGGGCCTGACGGCGTCGAGAGCGACGCCTTTCCCCGACGGCCGGGGTTCGCATCGCGGCGGGACGCGCCAAAGCGAGCCCCGCGCATCCACGAACCGGCGGCCGTGATCCGTCAGGATCCGCGACAGGACCTGGAGCCCCGCTTCACGGTGCGCCCGTCGCGGCGGCGGACCCTGACTGGGCCAGCCCTCCGGTCCGAGAGGTGCCCCACGCGCGGCACGACCTGCCGCTGCCGGCATCGCGCAACCTGACCAAGACGTCGAATGTGCTCACGATGCAGTGCACGGAGCGCCCGTGCGGGTGCACGCGCACGGGTTGAATCCACACCGAAACCGTGCAGTATTCAAACCCATCGATCGAACCAATACAGCAAAGATTAAATATCGCGCTGCGGAAAGCGCCTCTTACGAGCCAGAGATCAGGAACACGTTCCCCCAAACCAGAAATCGAGAGGTCCCGCCATGGATCACGACACGATGCGCAGGGCGACCGCCGAGCTGTTCGGCACCTTCTGGCTCACCTTCGGCGGATGCGGGGCGGCGATCCTGTCGGCGGCCTTTCCGGAACTCGGCATCGGCTTCCTCGGCGTGGCCTTCGCGTTCGGCCTCACCGTGCTGACGATGGCCTACGCGGTCGGGCACATCTCGGGCGGACACTTCAATCCGGCGGTGACGCTGGGCCTCTGGTCGGCGAAGCGGTGCGCGAACCGGCACGTGCTTCCCTACATCGCCGCCCAGGTGATCGGGGCGATCCTCGCGGCAGGGGTGCTCTACACGATCGCAGCCGGCAAGGCCGGCTGGATCCCGAACGGATTCGCGGCGAACGGGTACGGCGATCTCAGCCCCGGCAAATACAGCCTCACGGCCTGCCTCGTCACCGAGTTCATGACGACGTTCTTCTTCGTGTTCATCATCGTTGGCACGACCTCGAAGGGTGCGGCCGTCGGCTTCGCCGGGATCCCCATCGGCTTCGCCCTGGTCCTGATCCACCTCGTCTCGATCCCGGTGACCAACACCTCGGTCAACCCGGCTCGCAGCACCGGTCCGGCCCTGATCGCGGGCGGCGCCTACGTCACGCAGCTCTGGCTGTTCTGGCTGGCGCCGATCCTCGGGGCGATGACCGCCGGAGCGATGGGGCGGTGGTTCTACGAGCCCGCGGACGTGGTGGAGACGCGCGTGATCGAGAAGCGCGCGGTGGCCTGAGAGTCGCGCGCGATCTTGATGCACGGCACCGCCGCCGGAGGCCCAGACATGAAAGACCCCGGCCCACGCGGAGCCGGGGTCTTTCCGTTCGGGAGGCACGGCCCCGCAGGGCCGCGCCGTCCGTCTCAGTAGTTGTAGGCGCGCTCGCCGTGATCGGCGATGTCGAGGCCCTCGCGCTCCTCCTCCTGCGTGACACGCAGGCCGATCGTCACGTCGACGAGCTTGTAGAGGATCGCCGAGCCGAGGCCCGACCACAGGAGCGTCAGGCCGACGGCCTCCGCCTGGATGATGAGCTGGCTCATCATGTCGTAGGCGCCGACCGCCAGTTCGCCCGGCTTGGAGGTGTAGTCGGGGATGCCGACGCCGCCGAGGTTCGGGTCGACCAAGATGCCGGTCGCGAGCGCGCCCAGGATGCCGCCGATGCAGTGGACGCCGAAGACGTCCAGCGAATCGTCGTAGCCGAGGGCGTTCTTCACGGTGGAGCACATCACGAAGCAGACCACGCCGGCGACGAGGCCCAGCACGATCGAGCCCATCGGACCGGCGAAGCCCGAGGCCGGGGTGACGGCGACGAGGCCGGCGACCGCGCCCGAGAGCATGCCGAGCAGCGACGGCTTGCCCTTGAGCGCCCACTCGGCGAACAGCCACGCCACCGCGGCGGCGCAGGTCGCCACGAAGGTGTTGAGCATGGCCAGCGCGGCGGTGCCGTTGGACTCGAGGTTCGAGCCGGCGTTGAAGCCGAACCAGCCGACCCACAGGAGCGAGGCGCCGATCATGGTCATGGTCAGGGAGTGCGGGGCGAGGAGATCGCGGCCGTAACCGATGCGCTTGCCCATGATCAGGCAGCCGACGAAGCCGGCGATACCCGCGTTGATGTGGACCACGGTGCCGCCCGCGAAGTCGAGGGCGCCCTTCTGGAAGAGGAAGCCCGCATCCTTGTTGACCGCGTCGAGGGCCGCCTGGGCGGTCGCCTTCGAGGCGTCGTCGGTGGCGGCGGCCAGCGCCTTCGCGGCGTTGCCGACGGCATCCGGGCCGGCCCAGTACCAGACCATGTGGGCCATCGGGAAGTAGATGACCGTGACCCAGAGGATCGTGAACACCACCAGCGCGGAGAACTTCATCCGCTCGGCGAAGGCGCCGACGATCAGCGCGGGCGTGATCATGGCGAACGTCATCTGGAAGCACAGATAGGCGTATTCGGGGATCACGACGCCGTTCGAGAAGGTCGCCACGGTCGAATTGGCGTCGATGCCCTTCAGGAACGCCTTCGAGAGGCCGCCCACGAAGTCGTTGAGGCCGCCACCGTTGGTGAAGGCGAGGCTATAGCCGTAGAACACCCAGAGCAGGCCGACGATCGACACGATCGCGAACACCTGAGTGAGCACCGACAGCATGTTCTTAGTGCGCACGAGGCCGCCGTAGAACAGCGCGAGGCCCGGGATGCTCATCATCAGCACCAGGGCCGACGAGATCAGCATCCAGGCCGTGTCACCCTTGTTGGGGATCGGCGACGGCGGCGGTGACGCGGCTTCCGGAGTCGGCGTCTGGGCGAGGGATGGCTCGATCAGGAGGGCGGCGATGGCCGCCCCTCCCAAGCCGAGCATGAGGGCGTGACGAAGTTTCATGGGCACGTGGCTCCCGGTCTTAAATCCGTGTTGGTTCAGGAGGTCTGAGACTCTGCAGGCCCGGGCGCGCCGGGCCGCGGATCAGAGGGCGTCGGCGTCGGTCTCGCCGGTCCGGATGCGCACCGCCTTCTCCAGCGGCATCACGAAGATCTTGCCGTCGCCGATCTGGCCGGTGCGGGCGGCTCCCGCGATGGCGTCGATGACGCTCGATGTCAGGTCGGAGGCGACGGCGACCTCGATCTTCAGCTTGGGCAGGAAGCTGACCGCGTATTCCGCGCCGCGGTAGATCTCGGTGTGGCCCTTCTGCCGGCCATAGCCCTTCACCTCCGTCACCGTCAGGCCATGGACGCCGATACCGGTGAGCGCGTCGCGCACCTCCTCGAGCTTGAACGGCTTGATGATGGCCATCACGATTTTCATGGGCGACGCCCCCTTCGAAGTCCCTGGGAACCGTTGCCGTCACCCGACTTGCAGGACGACCCGGCCCGGATCGTCCGCAGGCTCGGGATGGCCCGCGGTTGGAAGCCGCTATTCAAGGACTATGCCAGGCAAGCTTGACCGGGAACATTTTCACCGATCGTCATTCTGCCCATGGATTAGCCCGTCTGGGCCAGATCCCGGGCAGGCCACGGGGATCGATCGCACAACGATGAGGCAATCGGTGAAAAATTGTGCATCCCCGGCCGTTGCGAGTTCGCAACACACGGATGAGATCGCGCTTTAATCCCTGACGGGGCGGATCAGCCCTTCCTGCGCGACCGAGGCCACGAGGTTCCCGCTTCGGTCGAAGATCTGACCCCTGGCGAAACCGCGGGCGCCCCCCGCGACCGGACTGTCCTGCGCATACAGGAGCCAGTCGTCGATCCGGACGGGGCGATGGAACCAGAGGGCATGGTCGAGGCTCGCGGCCTGGATCGTCGGATCGAACACCGAGCGCGCATGCGGGATCAGCGAGACGTCGAGCAGGGTCATGTCAGAGGCATAGGCCAGCACGGCCCGGTGCAGTGCCGGGTCGTCCGGGAGCGCCGAAGCCGCTCGCAGCCAGACATTGAAGACCGGCTCGGGCGGGCGGCCGCCCGCTCCGGCGGGGAGATAGCGGTTCAGGTCGACCGGACGGAGCGCGATCGGGCGCTCCCGTCCGAAATAGGCCGCGATGGCCTCCGGCATGTCGGTCCCGCCGGCCGATGCCAGGGCCTTGCCGTCGAGGAGCCCCTCCGGCCCCGCCACTTCCGGCATTGCGGGCTGGTGCGTGAGGCCGTCCTCCACGACCTGATAGGAGACTGTCGTGGCGAAGATCGCCCGACCATGCTGGATCGCCTTCACCCGGCGGGTGGTGAAGCTGCGCCCATCCCGGATGCGCTCCACCTCGTAGACGATGGGCGTCCGGGGATCGCCCGGCAGCAGGAAGTAGGCGTGCAGCGAGTGGGCCGGGCGATCGTCCGGAACCGTCCGGGTCGCGGCGACGAGGGCCTGCGCCACCACCTGCCCGCCGAAGACCCGACGCCACCCGGTCTTGGGATTCTGCCCCCGGAACAGGTCGACCTCCAGGCGCTCCAGGTCGAGGATGGCGATCAGTTCGGCGACGGCATCCGTCATCGCGTCGGTGTTGGCGTCGGTCATGACCCGCGGGGTTTCCGTTCGTTGTCCGCGTGCGACATAGGCTTTTCAGACGAACCAATCCACGCGTCCCGCACGCGCGAACCACACCGGAGATCCGAGCCATGACGGCCGAGACGCCCCGACCCGGCAGCCGCAGCCTCCTGATCGCCGGCGGCGGCCTCCCCAGCCTCGCCCTGGCGCTGGCCCTCAAACAGGCCCACGGCCCGGCGCTCGCCGTGACGGTGATCGATCCGGGCGCGGCCGATCCCGGGCGGCATCGCGGCCGCGCCTACGCCCTCGCGGCGGGCGGCCGGCGGATGCTGGGACAGCTCGGCCTGTGGACGCGTGTCGTCGGCGCGGCCGAGCCGATCGTCCAGATGGTGATCAGCGACAGCCGCCTCGCCGATCCGGTGCGGCCCGTCTTCCTCACCTTCGGGGGGGAGCACGAGGAAGACCGCGACGACGGTGAGCCCTACGCCCACATGATCGAGGCCGAGCCCCTCGCCGAGGCCCTGGGCGAAGCCTGCCGCGCGGCGGGGGTGTCGTTCGTCGACGCGGCCGTGGTGCGCGCGACGCCGGCGGGCGCCGCGATCCACGCGGTGCTGACGACCGGCGACAGTTTGCGGGGCGACCTGCTGGTGGCCGCCGACGGCGCGCGATCGCGGCTGCGCGAGGCGGCGCGGATCGGCTGGGTCGGCTGGTCCTACCCGCAGGTCGGTATCGTGGCGACCATCGGTCACGCGCGGCCGCATGGGGGGCGCGCCTTCGAGCATTTCCTGCCCGCAGGCCCGTTCGCGATCCTGCCCCTTCGGGACGGGGGCGCGCTGGGGCATCGCTCCTCCATCGTCTGGACCGAGCGGGCGGACGAGGCGGAGGCCCTGCTCTCCGGGGAGCCCGACGAGGTACTCCGGGAGATCGAGCGGCGGTTCACCCTCGATCTGGGCGACCTCGTTCTGGAACACGGCCCGAGCCGGCATCCGCTGTCCTTCGGCATCGCCCGGGCCTTCCGGGCCGAACGCCTCGCCCTGCTCGGCGACGCCGCCCACGTGATCCACCCGATCGCCGGCCAGGGTCTCAATCTCGGGCTCGCGGATGCCGCAGCGCTTGCTGAAGCCGTGACCGGCGCGCTGCGCCTCGGACTCGATCCCGGCGGTCCCGACATCCTGCGCGCCTACGAGCGTGCACGGCGGTTCGACAGCTTCGCCATGGCGGCGGCCACCGACGGATTGAATCGCCTGTTCTCGAACGACGCCCTGCCTCTGCGGCTCGCCCGCGACCTCGGCCTCGGCCTCGTGGACCGGCTGCCGGGGCTCAAGCGCTTCTTCATCGGTGAAGCCTCGGCCGCGCGCGGGTCGCGGCCGAGGCTGATGCGGGGGGAGGCGCTGTGAGCCTCGGGTCCGAGCCGCGTACGCAGCCAGGCGGCAGCTTGGCATCGCGGCGGGTTCGCGGCCTCCCCCTGCGCTGCCCCTGAGGTCGCCGGCCGCGCCCGACCGGTCGTGGCTCTCAGCCCGTGACCAGCGCGCGGACCCGGCGAACCCAGCGCATCGAAGCTTCGACCAGGGTGGGGCTGCGATGCTTGAGGATTGCGGACTTCAGGAGGTTCCCGGGCACGTCCCAGAGCTGGACGGACCCGACCGGGAAATGCGCCACATCGCCCGGGGTGAGGTGATGCCGCTTGCCATCCGCCTCGGTGATGAAGACCTCGCCGTCGAGGATCGTGATGATCTCGTCGGCGCCATGGGTCCAGCGGAAGGTGCTCGCCGTGGTGCGCCAGAGATAGACCTGCGCGCTGCCGTCATGGGTCTCCGACACCGTTGCGACCTCGGTGACGGGGCTGCCCGCGACGATCCACTCCGCCGGGATCGGTGAAGGGCTGAAGGCGGCGGAGCCGGGCCGGATCGCGGTCCCGGCGACCGGGCGCGCCTGCTCGTGCAGCCGGATCTCCGCATGGACACCCGCGCCGGCCAGGAGGAGGGCCGCGGCGACGAGGAACTTCTTCACGGTCAGCTCCGGAGCGCGGTCCACGGGGGCCTTTCGAACGGCGCCGGCATCATCCGCGCGTCCTCCTTCAACGCGCGGCGGCCTGAACCATTCGATTTCAGTATATACCCACGGTCTTTAGTTTATTTCGTTAATCAAACCCCCGAAGCCTGCGTTCGCCACGCGCGGTCGAACATTCGCGACCGGGACCGTTCAACGCCCTCCCTGCGCCCCGGCCGCGACGGGATGAGGCCGGAGCGGAGGATGTCTCCAGGCCGCCGGCGCTACGCCGCCGCGTTCGCAAGCCGCTCCGTGATCCACCGCGTCGCGTCGGCGCGCGGGGCGACCACGTCGGTGTCGGTGCGCAGCTGCGGGCTGTAGGCGGGATCCTCGGCCAGGACGTCGTGCCACCGGCGCAGGAAGCGCGCGATCTGCGAGCCCGGGGCGAAGCTCGTCTGCCGCGAAGCGCTCTCGTGGTGCGCCATCTCGGCGAAGGGCGTGTAGACGATGCGGTAGCCGAGCTGGCGCATCTTCAGGCACAGGTCGACGTCGTTGAAGTCGAGGGCGAAGCGCTCGTCGAAGCCGTTCACGGCCTCCAGCACCGCCTTGCGGGTGGCGAACAGCGCCCCGGTCACCGCCGAGCAGTCGCGCTGCGCGAGAGCCCAGTCGCCGTAGGTCGGCTCGGCCGCGTCCCGGTTGTACCAGGGGTGGGCGAACACGTCGAAGATGCCGCCGGTCATGCCGGCATGCTGGATCCTGCCGGTGGGGAACAGCAGCCGGCCGCCGACGCCGCCGACGCCGCGATCCAGCGCGAAGGTCAGGAGCGCCTCGATCCAGCCGGGCCGGCGCACGACGAGGTCGTCGTTCATCAGGATGACGCAGTCGGTCTCGGCCGCGCGCCAGAGGGTGTTCATCTTGGCCGCGTAGTTGAACCGCTCGCCTGGAGCACGGGTCGTCAGCAGGCGGGTCACGGCGAAGCGGTCGGAGCGGCCGCGATAGATCGCGTCGTCGGCTACGTCGTCGCCGATCAGCACGCGGATCCTGTCGGACGGGTAGGTGCTGCGGCCGAGGCTATCGAGCAGGTTGATCACGTGGGGCTTGGCGCCCTCGACGGCGCGGCCCTGATCGTCCTTCGGGCGGCTCTGGTTGGTCGGCACGACCAGGGTCACGGCTGGCCGCGCGTCGAAGGTCCTGCGGATCTCAAGCGTGTCCGCGGTCAGCCCGGGGGCGGCGCGTAGCGGCATGCCGGACGTCTCGAACCACCGGTCGAGGGCGTGGGCGCGGGCCGTGCGCGTCGCCTTCGGGCGTTCCAGCGGCGAGGCGATCAGGGTCTGCGGGATCCGGTCGATCCCGATGCCTGCGGAGACCGCGCCCAGCAGAAGCCGGAACCACGCGGCACTCCCGTGGCGCCGCGGAAAGTCCGGCGTCAGGTTCGCCAGAGCCGTGACCCGGATGAGGAGCGGGAAGCCGACATAGTCATCGGCCATGAGCAGGGCCGGGTTGAAGGCCGGCTTGCAGTGGACGCTGCGGACCTGGCCGGCGCCATCCACCACGGCGTCGTCACCGTAGAAGATGCCGATATCGGGCCGCTCGGCCATCGCGCGCATCAGGTGCGCCACGAGGTCGGGGCGCAGCTCGGAGGCCGCGGGGGCGACGAAGATCGCCCGGCAGGCCGGTAGCTGGCCGGCGGCAATCTGGGCGAGCCGACGCTCGTCGACAGGGCGAAACTGCGCGTCGAGGGGCAGCGGCAGGATCGCGTCCGGCCAGGCGATTGTGCCCCAGGAGGTCGACGGGGCCGGAGCCGGCTTCTTCTTCAACACGGGTCGGGTCTCCGGGGAATCAGGACCGTTCGGCGGCCAGGAGGCGGGTCAGGCTCGCCTCCATGGCGGAGGCCACCGCGCCGATCGACAGCCGCGCGCGGATCCGCGCCCGGGCGGCGGCGCCGATCCGGGCCGCGTCGCCGCCGGTCACGGCCCGGGCCGCGTCGTTGAGGGCACGGGTGAGGTCCGCCTCGTCGACCTGTCCCCACTCGGCGCCGCGCAGGTACGGGCCGTAGGTCTGGTCGAGGGCCGTGACCTCCGCCTTGACGGGGAAGCCGCAGGTGGCGTCGAGGAAGTCGCGGCAGCCGCCGTAATCGGTGGCGACCACGACCTTGCCCATCTCCATCGCCTCGGCGATCGTCAGGCCGAAACCCTCCGAGGAATGCGACGAGGCGTAGACCGCGCAGAGGTCGAACAGCGCGCCGAGCTCGTTCTGGGACAAGGGCTGATCGATCACCACCACGTCGCCCGACGTGCCCACGAGGTCGAGGAGCTTCTTGCCCTCCTCCGGCAGGTCGAAGACGTGCTTGGTCTTGAGCACGAGCTGCCAGCCCGCCTGCCCCAGCCCGGCCGCCCGGAAGGCACGGATCAGCGCGTGCGGGTTCTTGCGGGCGAGGTAGCTCGAGCCGTCGAAGGCGTAGAGGATCACCCGCTTGGACGGGTCGATCGCGAAGGCCTTGCGCAGGTTCGCCTTGGCGGCGGCGCTCACCGGCTCGCCGGCCTCGTTCTCGACCACGTAGGGCACGACGTCGACCGGGATGTCGGTGATCTGCCGGAAGATCGCCGCGCAGAACTCCGTGGGCGCCCAGATCGCGTCGAGGCCATCGACGGTCGGCAGCCAGCCGCCGGGCACGTGGGAGGTCTCCCAGACGAACAGCCCGATCTTCAGCCGCGCCTCCGCGGCGATCGCCCGCTGCCGGTCGCTCATCAGCGAGTGCCAGCTGTCGCCGTTGAAATGCACCAGGGCGACATCCGCCGGCCCCGAGAACGTCCGGGCCTGCCACGCGGGCGCGACCCGGGCGTGGACGTGGAACGGCCGCTCCATCGGGTGGACGTTCAGTGCGAAGGGCGCGCGGTGCAGGGCGCGGGCGTAGCTGCGGGCCGCGACGCCGAGGCCGTTGGCGTAGTTCATCGGCGAGACGTAGGCGACGCGCAGCGGGCGCTCCGGCGCCTGGGGCCTGCGCAGGTCCGCCCAGATCCGCCCGCCCGGATAGGTGTAGGTCACGTCGAGCCGGTCGAGGTCGAAGCCGCGCTCGGCAATCGCCTCCCGCACCGCCGCCCCGCCGATCGCGGCGTGCTCGCCCAGCAGCGAGCGCTTCACGAACGGGAAGCCCTGGCTGAGCATGTTCTCCCAGTCGAACAGGGTGCGGTTGTTGCGGGGGTCGTTGACCAGCGACATGTGCTTGTTCTGGGCCGAGAACAGGCTGCGCATGCCGAGGCCGGCGGCGCGCATCCGCCCGGAGAAGGTCAGCTCGTACTCGGTGATCACCGAATTCTTGTCCGGCCAGTTCGCCACCGACAGGAGGAACTGGCTGAACGCGTAGGACGACAGGCAGCGCTTCTTCAGGGCCAGGAAGAAGCTCTGCAGATGGTGGCTGTAGTAGAAGTTGTCGGCGAGCCCGATCACCGCCTCCGGGAAGGCGTCGATCTTGGCGAGCAGCCCGGCGAAGTCGTCCCGGTCGAGGGGGCCGACGAGGCTGTCATTGGCGAGATAGAGGGTGTCGGAATCCAGGAGGTCGGTGTCCTCCAGCAGGACATGCGCCCAGGCCGCGAAATCGAACCCGCGGTTGTCGCGCAGGTAGACGGAGGCGCAGAGATCCAGGATCGCCTGCGGCACGGCGTTCTTCTGCTGGTCGGCGGCGATGATCAGGACGATGTCGGCGCCGTTCTCCGCGAAGGCCTTCAGGTAGGGCTCGACATGGCCGCGGATCCGCCCTTCGGGGCAGTGGGTGATGAACAGCGCCGTGCGGCCGTGCCGGCGGGGCGTGCGCTTCAGGCAGGACAGGCGCGCGTCGGAGGCCTCCGGCACCGCGGCGCCGGGAACGCGGCGGGTCAGGCGCCCCGCCTCCAGGCCGGTGGTGACGTAGTCGATGAGCGGGTTCAGGCCGAGGGCTGCCACCTTCGGGTAGCGGGCGAGATACCAGGGGGCGTCGAAGCGCGGCGACGGGCTGGTGCCGCGCCCGCCATCGGTGAGGTAGTGGACGAGCGGGTTCAGCCCAGCCTCGTCGTCGGCGAGGTATGTCGCGCGGTACCAGCGCGTGTCGAACCAGGGACCGGGGTCGAGCCCCTCTTCGGCGCCGTGTTCCAGGTAGTGGACCAGGGGGTTGAGACTGTCGGCCCGCACCGCGGGGGCCTGCGCGGCGTACCAGTCCGGATCGAACAGCGGATGGGGGGCGTAGCGGCGGTAGCCGCCGGCCATCACGTAATGCTCCAGTGGCTCGAGACCGCTGGTCTCCGCCTCCGGGCAGCGCCCGCGGTAGAATTCGGGATCGAACAGGCCCGACCGGCGGATCAGGTCGACGTGCCGGGACAGGCCGGCGAATTCCTCCGGATTGCGCAGGTAGCCCTGCTTCCGGCCGGTCTCGTAGAAGTGGCTCAGGGCGTTGCCGCCTGCGGCGCGGGCATCCGGGTAGCGGGACAGGTACCAGGCGGTGTCAAACAGCGGCGACGGGTCGGTGTCGGTCCGGCTCAGGAAATCGAAGAACGCCCGGCCGCGGTTCTCGGCGCCGCCGAGATAGCGCGTGGCGTACCAGTCCGGATCGAACAGCGGGTTGGGCCGGATGCCCGCCGCGGCGCCGCGGTCGACGTAGTGGAGCAGCGGATTGATGCCTTCGGCCCGCAGCCCCGGAACGGAATCGAGGTAGAGGTCGCCGTGGAACAGCGGATGCGGCCAGCGCCCCTCGCGGCCGCCATGGACCGCGTAGTGGAGCGCGGGATCGAGCCCCTCGCCGACGACGTCGGGATAGCGCCGCGCGTACCAAGCCGGGTCGAACAGGCCGGATTCCTTGACCGCACGAACGAGGTCCGCCTGCCGAGGTTCGCCGTGGCGGCGCCGCTTGAAGCGGCGGGCCAGCGGGCGCGCGAGGGATTGCGCCGCTCCGGCGAGGCCGGCTTTCTCCGACGATCCGGCAACGAACACATCTCGAAGGCGCATGGTCAGGTCCGGATAGACGGGAAGCCCGCAACGCTGCCCACGCCGCGATCCGCGAGAGACATCAGGGGGTTCGGCCGGCTCGACGGTCGCGGACGGGACTGCGCCGGCTTGGGCGCCTTCCTAAAGGTGTCGGCCGCCTGCGCCAAGGCCCGGTCCAAGAAGGCCCGGTCCACACTGCCCGTTGCGACCGCCGGTGCGCGGGGTCCCGCTGATCGGGACGCCGCTCCCGCAGCCCGCGCGCCGTTCCGTCCCGGACCGGGGTCCACCCTGCCGCTCCCGTCTGGGACAGCGGCGGCTGCAAACCCCGGCAGCGCCGGGGGAAAAGCGTCCGGGAACAGCGTGCGGCGATCCCGACCTTGCCAGCCCGGTATCATCCGCCCCACACTTGCAGGATTGACCGGCAGGCCCTTTCGAGGATCCGCGCAGGAGATGGATATCGGCATGACGCAGGGGACCAGCCCGGCCACGACCCTCGACGACGGCATCGTGGCGACCGCGGAGAGCTGCCTCGCCGCCGTCGGCGCGGCGCGAGACGCGATCCACGGGGTGATCTTCGGTCAGGAGAGGGTCGTCGATCTCGCCCTCGTGACGATCCTGGCGGGGGGCCACGGCCTGCTGGTCGGCCTGCCGGGGCTGGCCAAGACCAAGCTCGTGGAGACGCTCGGCACCGTGCTGGGCCTCGACGCGCGGCGCGTGCAGTTCACCCCGGACCTGATGCCCTCCGACATCCTCGGCACCGAGATCCTGGAGGAGGATGCCGAGCGTCGCCGCGCCTTCCGGTTCGTGCAGGGGCCGGTCTTCACCCAGCTCCTGATGGCCGACGAGATCAACCGGGCGAGCCCGCGGACCCAATCGGCTCTGCTCCAGGCCATGCAGGAGGGCCACGTCTCGGTGGCCGGCGCCCGTCACGACCTGCCGCGCCCGTTCCACGTGCTGGCGACGCAGAACCCGATCGAGCAGGAGGGCACCTACCCGCTGCCGGAGGCGCAGCTCGACCGGTTCCTCCTGGAGATCGACGTCGGCTATCCCGACCGCGCCGCCGAGCGCCGGATCCTGATCGAGACCACCGGCGTCGACGAGGTGCGCCCCCGCGCCGTGATGTCCACCGAGCAGTTGCTGACCGCCCAGCGCCTCGTGCGCCGCCTCCCCGTCGGCGAGGCCGTGGTCGAGGCGATCCTCGACCTCGTGCGCGCCGCCCGGCCGGATGGCGGGGACGCCCTGGTCAAGGACAAGCTCCTCTGGGGTCCCGGTCCCCGGGCCAGCCAGGCGCTGACCCTCGCCGCCCGCGCCCGGGCGCTGATCGAGGGCCGGGTCGCGCCCTCAGTGGCCGACGTGAAGGCGCTCGCCGAGCCGGTGCTCAAGCACCGGATGGCGCTGAGCTACACCGCCCGCGCCGACGGGGAGACCATCGAGGGTCTGATCGCCAAGCTCGCGGAGAAGATCTGATCCGGACGCATTTTCGAGTTGGGTGGATGCCGGCTGACGTGAAGACCATGCGCAGGTTCGAACCATCGCCGGCGCGCAGCCGTGCAGACGGGCGGCGCTGACGATGGTCGCGACGAACATCCTCGACGCGGGCAGGCGCGTACCCGGCCGGCGCGAAAGCGAGGGCGCGACCGCCCTGTCGGACAAGATGCCCCGCCTCGTCCTGGAGGCGCGGCGCGTGTCGAGCCTGCTGGCCCACGGCCTTCACGGCCGACGGCGGGCCGGGCCGGGCGAGAGCTTCTGGCAGTTCCGTCCCTTCGTCACCGGCGAAGCCGCCGCCCGGGTCGACTGGCGCCGCTCGGCCCGGGACGACCGGCTCTACGTGCGCGAGCGCGAATGGGAGGCGGCCCACAATATCTGGCTGTGGATCGACCGCTCGGCCTCCATGGGCTTCGCCTCGGACCTGGCATCGGCCTCCAAGATCGAGCGCGCGCTGATCCTCGGGCTGGCGCTGGCCGACGCCTTCGTGGAGGGCGGCGAGCGAGTCGGCCTTCTCGGGCTGACCCGGGCCAGCGCATCCCGGGGAATCGTCGAGCGGCTGGCGCAGGCCCTCGTGGCCGACGCGGCGGGTCTCGCCCAGGACCTGCCGCCCCGGGCGAGCCCGGCCCGCTTCGACGAGGTGGTGCTGATCGGCGATTTCCTCGCCGAGCCCGACCGGATCGCCGCCTCGGTGCAGAGCCTCGCCGGCCGCGGCAGCCGCGGGCATCTTTTGATGATCGTCGACCCGATCGAGGAGACCTTCCCGTTCACCGGGCAGGCCGTGCTGCACGACCTCGAGGGCAGCCTCAGCCTCGATATCGGCGACGCCGATGCCTGGGGCGCGCGCTATCGCGCCCGGATCGCCGAGCACCGGGCGGCGCTCGCCGCCATCGCCCGCGGACAGGGCTGGACGCTGACGATCCACCGCACGGACCGGCCGGCGAGCGAGGCGGCCCTGCGGCTCGCCACGCTCATCGCCGCCCGCGGCACGGAGTGAGGCCGCCATGCTGGGTCTGACCTTCGCCGCCCCGCTGGCGCTCGCCGCCCTGATCGGCCTGCCCGCCCTGTGGTTCCTGCTGCGGGTGACGCCGCCGCGCCCGCGGCGGATCAACTTCCCGCCGCTGAAGCTCGTGGCCGACCTGATCCCGCAGCGGCAGACCCCGGCGCGCACGCCGCCCTGGCTGCTGATCCTGCGTCTCCTGATCGCCGCCGCCCTGATCCTGGCGGTGGCCGGTCCGGTGTGGAACGCCGGGGGCGTCGGGGCCGGCGGCGGCCGCAGCGCCCTGCTCGTGCTGCTCGACAACGGCTTCCCGTCCGCCCACGACTGGCGCGACCGGCTGCGCGTCGCCACCGACGCCGTCGAGGGTGCCGCCCGCGACGGCCGCCCGGTGGCGGTGATCGGTCTGGCCGACGCCCCCGCGGCCTTCGAGGCGAAGACGCCCGCCGCCGCCCTGGAGCGCCTGCGCGCCCTGGCGCCGCGGCCTATCCTCCCCGCCCGCGACTCGCATCTCGCGACGATAGAAACCTTCCTCGACAAGAACCGGGGCGCCGGACTGGTCTGGATCAGCGACGGCGTGGCCGGAGCCGAGGACACGCGCTTCACCAAGGGATTGGCCGATCTCGTCGGCGGCAGCGGCGCCGCGCTGACGATCCTGCGGGCCGACCGCCCACCGGCCCTGGCGCTCACCGCCACCGAGAATGGCGGCAAGCTCGTCACCCACGCCCTGCGGGCGGCGCCGAACGGGCGCGATGCCGGGGTGATCCGCGCCCTCGACCAGAAGGGACTGCCCCTCGCCGAACGCGACTTCGCCTTCGCGGCCGACGCCACCGAGGCGGACGCCACCTTCGAGATGCCGGTGGAACTGCGCAACAGCATCAGCCGCCTGGAGATCGCGGGCGAGCGTTCCGCGGGCGCCGTGGTGCTGCAGGACGAGCGCGGCAAGCGCCGTCGCGTCGGCCTGGTCTTCGGCGGCACCCTCGATCAGGCACAGCCCCTCCTGGCGCCGACCTACTACCTCGCCCGGGCGCTCCAGCCCTTCGCCGACGTGCAGGAACCGCGGGGCGCCAAGGGGATCGCGGAATCGATCAATCAGCTCCTCGACAACCAGGTCTCGGTCCTGGTGCTCGCCGACGTCGGCGCCCTCGACGACAAGACCACCGCCCGGATCGAGGCCTTCGTGAAGGAGGGCGGGATGCTCCTGCGCTTCGCCGGCCCGCGGCTCGCCGCCGGCAACGATCCCCTCGTTCCGGTGCGGCTGCGCCGGGGCGGCCGGACGCTCGGCGGCACCCTCTCCTGGGACAGCCCGAAGACGATCGCGCCCTTCCCGCCCGAGAGTCCCTTCGCCGGCCTGACGCCGCCGGCCGATATCGGCGTGCGCCGCCAGATCCTGGCCGAGCCGGACGGCGACCTGCCGAACCGGACCTGGGCGTCGCTCCAGGACGGCACGCCGATCGTCACCGCGCAGAAGCGCGGGCAGGGCACGATCGTGCTGTTCCACGTCACCGCCGACACCACGTGGTCGAACCTGCCGCTCTCGGGCCTGTTCATCGACATGCTCCGGCGTGTCGTGGGGCTGGCCGGTGCCGCGGCGCCCGTCCAGGGCGACACGCCGCGGGCCGCCGCCCCCGTGCTCGCCCCGCGGGTGACCCTCGACGGCTTCGGCGCCCTGGGCTCGCCCCCCCCCTCGGCCACGGCGGTGTCGGCCGATTACGCCGACCGGGCGACGCCCGAGCATCCCCCGGGCTTCTACGGCCCTCCCGACGGAGGCATCAGCGTGAACGCCCTGAAGCCGGACGACCGTCTGAAGCCCCTGGACACCGTGGCGCTCGAAGGCGCCCGCTTCGGCTCCCTCGCCGGGGCGGAGACCCTCGACCTGCGCCCGACCCTGTTCACCCTGGCGCTGCTGCTGCTCGCCCTCGACACCCTGGCGGGCCTGTGGCTCGGCGGCTTCCTGCGCCGCGGAGGATTGGCGAGCCGCCTGCGCGGACGCCCGGCGATCCTGGCGGTCGCAGGGCTCATGCTGGTCGCTGCCCTGCCGGTCCGGTCGCCGCATGCCGAGGAGCCCCCAGCCAACCGGCCGAACGGAATCGAATCCGCGCTGGTCACCCGGCTCGCCTACGTGATCACGGGCGATTCGGCGGTCGACGAGGCGAGCCGGACCGGGCTGACCGGCCTGACCCAGATGCTCGCCGCGCGCACCGCCCTGGAGCCGGGCGAGCCCGCCGGAATCGATCCGGCCAAGGACGAGCTGGCCTTCTACCCGCTGATCTACTGGCCGATCGCACCGAACCGGCCGCAACCCTCGGACGTCGCGATCCGCAAGATCGACGCGTTCATGCGCAACGGCGGCACGGTCCTGTTCGACACCCGCGACGGGCTCACCGCCCGGCCGGGGGGGCCGCCCTCACCGGAGGGGGCCTATCTCCGGAAGATGCTCGCGACGCTCGAGGTGCCGGAACTGGAGCCGGTGCCCCTGGACCACGTGCTGACCAAGGCGTTCTACCTCGTGGACAGCTTCCCGGGCCGCTACGCCACCGGCCAGACCTGGGTGGAGGCCCTGCCCCCCGCCGCGGAGGGTGCCGAGCGCCGTCCGGCCCGGGCCGGCGACGGGGTGAGTCCGATCATCATCACGGGCAACGACCTCGCGGCCGCCTGGGCAGTGGGGCGCGGCGGCGAGCCGCTCTACCCGGTGGTCGGCGGCGACCAGCGCCAGCGGGAGATGGCCTTCCGCGGGGGCGTCAACATCGTGATGTACACGCTCACCGGCAACTACAAGGCGGATCAGGTCCACGTGCCTGCGCTGCTGGAGCGGCTGGGGCAGTGATGGGTCCGGACACACGGCGCGAGGCCGCATCCTCTCCCGCCTCTGCGCGTCTGCAGATCCGAAGCGGGCGCGCGGCGATGCGGCAGCAGGACAGGGCGTGGGTCCCCTCTCCCGTGCGGGAGAGGGACAGGGTGAGGGGTGAGACCTCTCCGACCATAGCGCGCGCTGTCGGCACATCGACGGCGTGCTCGATCCTGGACCTTCTCATCCCTCACCCCAACCCTCTCCCGCACGGGAGAGGGAGCACGTCGCGCTTGTCCGAGTCGTCGTGTGAACAGAGCGGTGCCCGGAACGAAGCGCGGCGTCGCCTCACGGATCCGGAGTGCTCCGCCCCATGCTGAGCCTCAGCTTCACACCCCTCCTCCCGTGGCCGGCCCTCGCCGCCTTAGGCGTGATCGTCGCCGTGCTGGCGGTGTTCGCCGTCCTGGCGCGGGGCCGGACCGCGCTGCTGCGCGTCCTCGTCCTCGCCCTGGTGCTGGCGGCGCTCACCAACCCCGCGCTGGTGCGCGAGGACCGCGAACCCGTGAAGGACGTGGCGGCCATCGTGGTCGACCGGTCCGGCTCCCAGCAGCTCGGAGACCGGCCGCAGATGACCGACGCGGTCCGCGCCGAGCTGCAGCGCCGCTTCGGCGCGCTGACCAACATCGAGCCCCGCTTCATCGACGTGCCCGATTCCAAGGACGGGGACGACGGCACCAAGCTCTTCACTGCCCTCGGCCAGGCGCTGGCCGACGTGCCGCCGGAGCGGCTCGCCGGGGTCGTGATGCTCACCGACGGGGTGGTCCACGACATCCCGAGCGCGATGGCCCAGCTCGGGATCAAGGCCCCGCTGCACGTGCTGGTCACCGGCCATCTGGACGAGCGCGACCGGCAGATCAAGCTCCTGGAGGCGCCGCGATTCGGCATCGTCGGCAAGGACCTGACGATCCGCGCCGAGGTTATGGAACGCGGCGGCACCGGCCACGCGGTCGTCACCGTGCGCCGCGACGGCGAGGAGATCGGCCGGCGGGACGTCGCCACCGACAAGCCGTTCGCGTTGACCACCCGGATCGAGCATGGCGGTCCAAACGTGGTGGAGATCGAGGTCGAGCCCCTGCCGGGCGAACTCACCACGGTGAACAACCGCGCGGTTCTGCCGATCGAGGGCATCCGCGAGAAGCTCCGGGTGCTCCTCGTCTCCGGCGAGCCGCACCAGGGCGAGCGGACGTGGCGCAACCTGCTGAAGTCGGACGCCAACGTCGACCTCGTCCACTTCACCATCCTGCGCCCGCCGGAGAAGCAGGACGGCACGCCGATCTCGGAACTCTCCCTGATCGCCTTCCCGACCCGCGAGCTGTTCGTCCAGAAGATCAAGGATTTCGACCTCATCATCTTCGACCGCTACGCCAACCAGAGCGTGCTGCCGCAGGCCTATTTCGACAACATCGTCCGCTACGTGCGCGAGGGCGGCGCCCTCCTCATCGCGGCCGGCCCCGAATTCGCCGGGCCGGCGAGCCTCGCCCGCACCCGGCTCGCCGGCATCCTGCCGGGCGACCCGGACGGGCGCGTGGTCGAGAAGCCCTATAAGGCGACGCCGACGCAGGTCGGCCAGCGCCACCCGGTGACCCGCGCCCTGCCGGGGTCCGATGCGAACCCGCCCGCCTGGGGCGACTGGCTGCGCATCGTGGAGGCGCGCACCCGCGCCGGCATCCAGCCGATCCTGTCGGGCGCCGAGGGGCTGCCGCTGCTCGCCCTGTCGCGGGAGGACAAAGGCCGCGTCGCCCTGCTCCTGTCCGACCACGCCTGGCTCTGGGCGCGGGGCTACCAGGAGGGCGGCCCCTATCTCGACCTCCTGCGCCGCCTCGGCCACTGGCTCATGAAGGAGCCGGCCCTCGAGGAGGAGGCGCTGCGCGCCCAGACCACCGGCCGCGGCCGCGAGGTCCGGGTCGAGCGCCAGACCATGGCGGACCAGGCCGAGCCCGTCACCGTCACGGGTCCCACCGGCAAGGTGACGACGCTGACGCTGAAGCCCGGCGAGCCCGGCCTGTTCACCGCGACGTTCGACGCCGAAACGCTGGGGCTGCACACCCTGCGCTCGGGCAACCTCGTGGCCTTCGTCAGTGTCGGCCCGGCCAATCCGCGCGAACTCGCCGACGTCTTCAGCGACACCGAGCGCCTGAAGGCCGTGGCCGAGGGTTCGGGCGGTTCGATCCGCCGCATCGCGGATGCCGGGGGCGCGACGCAGGTGCCGCGCCTCGCCACCGTGCGGGGCGGACGCCTGTCGGGGGCGGACTGGATCGGGTTCCGGCCCAGCGACAGCGCCAACATCCGCGGCGTCGAGGTCTATCCGCTGGCGCTGGGGCTCGCCGCCCTGGCGGCGCTGGCGGCCGCCCTGCTCGCCATGTGGCTGGTCGAGGGACGCCGGGGGCGGGCGGCGTGAGCGGCACCACCGCCCGCAGGGCGCCCACCGCCTTGCGCCGGCGCGCACGGTCGACGGCCTGACGCTCCCGCCCTATGAGCAACCCTGGTTAAGATCGCGAGACCCGCGCCACGCGCGGTCCGACACAACGGAGACAGCCTGCCCGTGACAGCGCAGACCGCGACCGGACGCCTCCTCGCCGCGACGCTCCTCGTCGCATGCCTCCAGCTCGCCCCGGCCCGCGCGCAGGAACCGGCGGCGATGCCGTCGACGCCGACCACCCTTCCGGCCGCCAACGGCCAGTGGACCCACGCGATCACGCTGATGGGCCAGCCGAAATACGGCCCCGACTTCAAGCACTTCGACTATGCCGAACCGACCGCCCCCAAGGGCGGGATGGTGCGCTTCGGCGCGCAGGGCGGGTTCGACAACTTCAACATCGTCGTCGCGGGCCTGAAGGGCGACCTCGAAGGCGGCGTCCAGCAGATCTACGATTCGCTGATGACCGAATCCTCGGACGAGCCGTTCACCTCCTACGGCCTGCTCGCCGAGGCGGTGCGGATCGCCCCCGATCTCGGCTCGGTCTCGTACCGCCTGCGCGAGAACGCCCGCTGGCACGACGGAAAGCCGATCACCCCCGAGGACGTGGTCTGGTCCTTCGACGTACTGAAGGCCAACAGCCCGTTCTACGCCGCCTATTACCAGACCGTCGCCAGGGCCGAGGTGACCGGGGCGCACGAGGTGACCTTCACCTTCACGGAGACCGGCAACCGCGAGCTGCCGCAGGTGATCGGGCAGCTCCGCATCCTGCCCAAGCACTGGTGGACCGCCAAGGACGCCAACGGCAAGCAACGCAGTGTCACCGAGACGACCCTGGAGCCGCCGCTTGGCTCCGGCCCCTACCGACTCGCCAAGTTCGAGCCCGGCCGCACCGCCACCTACACCCGCGTGCCCGACTACTGGGGCAAGGACCTGCCGGTGAATGCCGGGCGCTACAACTTCGACACCGAGCGCTACGAGTATTTCCGCGACGGCACCGTGCTGGTCGAGGCGCTGAAGGGCGACCTATACGATTTCCGCATCGAGAACATCGCCCGGAACTGGGCCACCGCCTACGACGACTTCCCGGCCGTGAAGGAGGGGCGCCTGATCAAGGAGGCGTTCCCCGACCGCGGCATGGGCCTCATGCAGGCCTTCGTGTTCAACACCCGCCGGGACAAGTTCAAGGATCCGCGCGTCCGCCGGGCCTTCAACCTCGCGATGAACTACGAGGAGATGAACAAGGCGCTGTTCTACGGCCTGTACAAGCGGATCAACTCTTACTTTTTCGGCTCGGAACTGGCCTCCTCGGGCCTGCCGCAGGGCGACGAGAAGGCGATCCTGGAAACCGTCAAGGACAAGGTCCCGCCCTCCGTCTTCACGACGCCGTACGCCAACCCGGTCAACGACAGTCCCGAGGCCGTGCGCAAGAACCTGCGCGAGGCCGTCGGCCTCTTGCGCGAGGCGGGCTACGAGCTGCGCGGCGGCAAGATGGTCGACAAGGCGACCGGCGCGCCGCTGACCGTCGAGTTCCTGGAATTCCAGAACACCTTCGAGCGGGTGATCCTGCCGTTCTCTGCGCAGCTCAAGCTGATCGGCATCGACGCCACCCTGCGGGTGATCGACCAGGGACAGTACCAGAACCGCATTCGCAACTTCGACTTCGACGTCACCACGACCAACTGGGGCGAATCGCTCTCGCCCGGCAACGAGCAGCGCGAGTATTGGGGCTCGGCGGCGGCCGACAAGCCCGGCTCGCGCAACCTGATTGGGATCAAGGATCCCGGCATCGACGCGCTCATCGAGAAGGTGATCTTCGCCAAGGACCGGCCGAGCGTGATCGCGGCGACCCGGGCGCTCGACCGGGTCCTGCTCGCCCACGATTACGTGGTGCCCCAATGGTCCTCCGATCAGCAGCGGACCCTGCGCTGGAACCGGTTCAACCACCCGGCGATCCTGCCGCTCTACGCCAGTTCCGGCTTCCCGACGACGTGGTGGTACGACGAGGCCCGCGCCGCCAAGACCGGGGCGCCGCGTTGAAGGGCGCCGGCTTGACGGGCACCCCCTGGACTTCGACGCGGCGCGGACTGATCCTCGGGGCCGGCGCCCTCGCGGCGGTCCGGCCGGCCTTCGCGGCGGACGACGTGCGCCACGGCCTGTCCAGTTTCGGCGAGCTGAAATACGGCCCCGATTTCGAGCGGTTCGACTACGTGAACCCGATGGCGCCGCGCGGCGGGCGCTTCTCGGCGCAGCTCGCGGGGACGACCGGAAACCAGTCGCTCAACACCTTCAACACGCTCAACATCTACGTGCTGCGCGGCGACGGGGCCGCCGGCATGAACCTGACCTTCGACAGCCTGATGGTCCGCGCCCTCGACGAGCCGGACGCGCTCTACGGGCTGGTGGCGCGCTCCGTCACGGTGAGCGCGGACGGACTGACCTATGCGTTCGCCCTGCGCCCGCAGGCCCGGTTCCACGACGGCTCGCGGCTCACCGCACGGGACGCGGCCTTCAGTCTCAAGCTCCTGCGCGAGAAGGGTCACCCGGAGATCGCCGAAGTGATCCGCGACATGGCCGATGCCCAGGCGGAGGGCGACGAGCGGCTGGTTGTCACCTTCGCGCCGGGCCGCGCCCGGGATCTGCCGCTGTTCGTGGCGCAACTGCCGATCTTCTCGGCGGCCTATTACGGCGCCCGCGACTTCGAGGCCTCGACCCTGGAGACGCCCCTGGGTTCCGGCCCCTACCGGGTCGGCACGGTCGATCCCGGTCGCTCCATCGGTCTGGAGCGCGTCCCGGATTACTGGGCCGCCGAGCTGCCGGTGAATGTCGGCCAGAACAACTTCGACGCGATCCGCTACGAGTATTTCCGCGACCGCACCGTGGCCTTCGAGGCGTTCAAGAGCGGTGCCTTCACGTTCCGCGAGGAGTTCACCGCCCGGGTCTGGGCGACCGGATACGACTTCCCGGCGATGGCCGAGGGGCGCGTGGTCCGCGAGACGGTGCCGGATGCGCGGCCCAGCGGCACGCAGGGCTGGTGGATCAACACCCGCCGGGCGGCATTCCGGGACCCGCGGATCCGCGAGGCGATCGGCCTGTGCTTCGACTTCGAATGGTCGAACCGGAACCTGATGTACGGGGCCTACACGCGCACGGCCTCGTTCTTCGAGAATTCCGACCTCAAGGCCACCGGCAAGCCCTCGGCGGAAGAAATCGCCCTGCTGGAGCCCCTGGCCGACCTGCCGCCGGAGGTGTTCGGCGAGGCCTGGATGCCGCCGGTCTCGGACGGGTCCGGCCAGGACCGGGCCTTGCTGAAGCGGGCCGACGCCCTGCTGCGGGAGGCCGGCTGCACCCGCTCCGGCGGCAGCCTCATGCTGCCCGGCGGCCAGCCCCTGACCCTCGAATTCCTCGACGAGGATCCGGTCTTCCAGGCGGTCACCCAGCCGTTCATCCGCAACCTGGGGCTTCTCGGGATCAAGGCGAGCCTGCGCACGGTCGACCCGTCGCAGTACCAGGCCCGGCTCAAGGATTTCGACTTCGACGTCACGCCGCGTCGCTACAGCAGCGGCGTGACGCCCGGCGCGGAGCTGCGCGAGACCTACGGGTCCCGCTCGGCCGGCACCGCGGGGTCCAACAATCTCTCGGGGATCGCGAGCCCGGCAATCGATGCGCTGCTCACCGCCATCGCCGACGCCAAGTCCCGGGCGGAACTGACCACCGCCAGCCGCGCCCTCGACCGGGTGCTCCGAGCCGGGCGCTACTGGGTGCCGATGTGGTACGCCTCGACCCATCGCCTCGCCCTCTGGGACGTGTACGGCCGCCCGGCCAGCCCGCCGAAATACGACCTCGGCGCGCCGGCCACGTGGTGGTTCGAGGCCGACAAGGCCAAGCGGATCGGGCGGGACTGAGACCATGCTCGCCTACATCCTGCGCCGCCTCGGCCTGATGATCCCGACCCTGTTCGGGATCATGCTGATCACCTTCACCATCGTGCAGTTCGCCCCCGGCGGTCCGGTCGAGCGGGTGCTGTCGCAGTTGCAGGGCCAGCGCGACGGGGCGATGTCCCGCGTGACCGGCGGCTCCGGAGACCTGGGGGGCGCCAGTCGGCCGTCCGCCGGGGGCGGTGGCGAGGCCAGTTCGCGCTACCGCGGGGCACAGGGATTGAGCCCGGAATTCATCGCCAAGCTGGAGAAGCAGTTCGGCTTCGACAGGCCGGCGCCCGAGCGCTTCGCCAAGATGCTCTGGGACTACGTCCGCTTCGATTTCGGGCGCAGTTATTTTCGCGACGTCACCGTCATCCAGCTGATCAAGGAGCGCCTTCCGGTCTCGATCTCGCTCGGCCTGTGGATGACGCTCCTGTCCTACGCGATCTCGATCCCGCTGGGCATCCGCAAGGCCGTAACGGACGGTGAGCGGTTCGACCGCGCCACCTCCTTCGTGGTGATCATCGGCTACGCGATCCCGGGCTTCATGTTCGGGCTGATGCTGATCATCCTGTTCGCCGGCGGCTCGTTCTACCAGTGGTTTCCGCTCCGCGGCCTGACCAGCGAGGGCTGGGACGGGTTCTCGACCTGGCACAAGGTCACCGACTACGCGTGGCACATGGTGCTGCCGCTGACCGCCCTGGTGATCGGCGCCTTCGCGACCTCGACCCTGCTCACCAAGAACTCCTTCCTCGACGAGATCCGCAAGCAATACGTGCTGACCGCGCGGATGAAGGGCCTGTCCGAGCGGCGTGTCCTCTACGGGCACGTCTTCCGCAACGCCATGCTGATCGTGATCGCGGGCTTCCCGGGCGCCTTCATCTCGGCCTTCTTCACCGGCTCGCTCCTGATCGAGACGATCTTCTCGCTGGACGGTCTGGGCGAGTTGTCGTTCCGGGCGATCGTCGGGCGCGACTATCCGGTGGTGTTCGCCACGCTCTACATCTTCTCGCTGCTCGGGCTCGCGGTGAACCTGCTCTCGGACCTGATCTACGTGTGGATCGACCCGCGCATCGATTTCTCGGCGCGGGCGACCTGATACCAGCCGACGATGAGCCGGACTTATCGTCGGCTGCCCGCGCGACGGCGCGGCGGCGGGCGTCCGCCGGACGCGCTGAGCCCGACCATGGGTTGGGATCAGCGCACCTAGGTATGATACGACCGCTTGCGGTCGTCAGCCGTCCGAAAGGCTCTCCGCAGCGGCCCCCGTCGGCGGCTCGCCGCGCGTCGGACCGGTCAAGCCCAGGAGCGCTGCGATCGCATCCCCGTCCGGCGAGCCGAGGAGATCCGCCAGGGTGTAGCGATCGAGGACGGCGAGGAAGGCCGCCAGGGCCTCCCCCAGCACGCGCCGGAGCCGGCACGGCGCCGTGATGGCGCAGGCCCCGCCGCCGAAGCACTCGACCAGCGCCAGATCATCCTCGGTCTGACGCACGACCGCCCCGACGACGATCTCCCCCGGCGGCTTTGCCAGCCGGAGACCGCCCCCACGACCGCGGATCGTCCGGATCAGGCCTAGCCGTCCCAGTTGATGAACCACCTTGTTGAGGTGGTTCTCCGAGATGCCGTAGGCACGCGCGATCGCCGCGATCGAACTCTGCTCGGGCTCATGAAGGCCGACGTAGATCAAAGTCCGCAGGGCGTAGTCCGTGTAGCGGGTCAGCCGCATCTCAACTCCAGAAGACGATCCGCGCCGCCGGGCGTCGCGGCGTGAGGCGCCGGTCGGGTGCGTATGCCGCGCGGCAGCCGGGCTCCACCTCTCGGGCGGCGAAAAATATTCGTCCTATAAGGTATATTCTGTTTGCGCCTTTTCGAGGGGCGCGCTAAAAGGAATATGTTGAATATATCTTTAGGGCCGGACCATGCCTGCTCCCCTCTCCCCCGCCACCATCGCCCTCATAAAGGCCACCGTGCCGGCCCTGGAGGCCCACGGCCTCACGATCACGAAGCGCATGTACGAGCGCCTCTTCGCGGATGCGGAGATGCGCGACCTCTTCAACCAGTCCCATCATGGTGACAGCGGCGCGCAGCCGAAGGCCCTGGCGCAGGCTGTGCTCGCCTACGCCCGCAACATCGACAATCTCGGTGTCCTGGCGGGGGCGGTGGAGCGCATCGCGCAGAAGCACGTCGCCCTGAACATCCTGCCGGAGCACTATCCCCACGTGGCCGATGCCCTGCTGGGCGCGATCGGGGATGTCCTGGGTGAGGCCGCCACGCCCGAGATCGCCACGGCCTGGGGCGAGGCCTACTGGTTCCTGGCGGAATTGCTGATCGGCCGGGAGGCCGCGATCTATCGCGACCACGCCGGCAAGCCGGGCGGCTGGAACGGGTGGCGCGACTTCGTCGTCGAGAGCGTGACGCAGGAGAGCAAGACGATCCGCTCCTTCGTGCTGGTCCCCGCCGACGGCGGTCCGGTGCTGCGGCATCAGGCGGGCCAATATCTCGGTTTCCTCCTGGACCTGCCGGGGCGCGGCGTTCTGAAGCGGAACTATTCGGTGTCCTGCGCGCCGAACGACCGGGCCTATCGCATCACCGTCAAGCGGGAGGCCGCGGCGGGTCGGCCGGCCGGCATCGCCTCGAACTGGCTGCACGACCACGTCCGGACCGGCGCCGTGCTGAAGGTCGCCGCGCCCGCGGGTGACTTCGCCCTTGATGTCCAGACCGACGAACCCGTGGTGCTGGTCAGCGGGGGCGTCGGGCTGACGCCGATGATGAGCATGCTGGAGACCATCGCGGCGGAGAGCCCTGACCGACCGACCTGGTACATCCACGCTGCCCTGTATGGCCGCGTCCACGCCCTACGCGACCATGCCCGAGGCTTGGCGACCCGCGCGCGGAACACGCAGGTCGCGACCTTCTATGCCGAGCCCGAGGCCGGGGACCGGCAGGGCGAAGACTACGATGTCCAGGGCCTGATCACGGCGGATTGGCTCGTGCAGCACACCCCGCACGCCCGCGCGACCTACTACCTCTGTGGTCCCAAGCCGTTTCTGCGGGATCTGGTCACCGGGCTGATGCGCCACGGCGTCCCGGCCGAACGGGTGAAGTTCGAGTTCTTCGGGCCTGCCGACGAGCTGTTCGAGGAACCCCGGCAGGCCGCCTAGTGCTCAGACGCCGTCACTTCGTTCCCGCGCATGAGCCCTAGGCTTTGTTGGTGCATCAATTTCTCCAAACTTCTCTGACGCGTTCGTTTGGATCGATGCACTAGACGGCGATCAGTCGGCACCCTCGCCACGGAGTGGGCGCGCCGGACCGAGCACCCGCGCCATGGTCATCCGCAGGGCCTGCGCGCTCCGATAGCCCACGGCCGCCGCAACCGTCCGCGGCGGCCGTCCCTCGGCCGCAAGGGCCAGCGCCCGGATCACCCGAGCCCGAGCCCGCCAGTCGCCGAAGCTCAGACCCGTCTCGGTCCGGAACCCCCGCGTCAGCGTGCGCCGGCTGGCCCCAGCGCGGCCGGCCCAGGCGTCGAGGTCCTCGTCCGAAGCCGGATCATCGATCAGCCCGAGGCAGACCCGGCGCAGGCGCGGATCGCGCGGGAGCGGCAGAGCCAGCGGCGTCGCGGGGGCTCGGCCGATCTCGTCGAGCACCAGGGCGGCGAGGTGGCCGCCCCGGCCATCGACCGCGTAGAGGACGGGCTCCTCCGCCAGGGCCGTGAGCGCGGATGCGAGCAACGGGGACACCGCGATCACCCGGCAGCTCGCCGGGAAGGATCGGACGGCGGCCGGATCGAGATAGGCCGAGCACATCGAGACGGCGCCGTGGGTGGCGACCGCGTGCGGGAGGCGCGGCGGGATCCAGAGGGCGTGCCCCTCGGGCACGACCCAGGTGCCGTCGTCCGCGAAGGCCATCATCAGGCCGGCCGTGGCATAGAGCAGTTGCGCGCGGGGATGGAAGTGCCGGGCGAGATGCATGCCGGCCGCGTAGGTCTTGGGCATCACCGCCACCGGGCGGGGCACGTCCTGGTAATCGACCGCATCGGTCGACCGGCCCGCCGCGGCGCGCCCCGCCGTCAACAATGGCCCGTTCGCATACATATCCGACCCAACATCGCCATCGGGTCAGGCTATCAGGAGGCCGTCCCGGAGGATACGCCGCGATGGATTCGGATACGCTGTCCCGCCGCACCCTGCGCTTCGTGAACGTCGCGCACGCCCTCGATCATTTCGTCCTGCTGATCTACCCGACCGCGGTCATCGCCATCGCGGCCCAGACGGGGCTCGGCTACGGGGAGCTGATCGGGCTTGCCACCGGCGCCTTCGTGGCATTCGGCCTCTGCTCCCTGCCGATGGGTTCCCTCGCCGACCGGTTCGGGCGGCGCACCATGCTGGCGGTGTTCTTCTTCGGGTACGGCCTGTCCTGCCTCGGCGTGGCGAGCGCCTCCACCCCGCTCGGCTTCGCCCTTTGGCTGTGCGTGCTGGGGGTCGCCTCGGCGATCTACCATCCGGTCGGCTCGGCCATGCTGGTGACCCATGCCCGCCGGCTCGGGCGCGACCTCGGCATCAACGGCGTCTGGGGCAATTTCGGCGCGGCCTCGGCCTCCGGCCTCACGGCGCTGCTGGCCGCCGCCATCAGCTGGCGGGTGGCCTTCGTGGTGCCCGGCCTCGTCTGCCTCGCCTGCGGGATCGCCTTCCTGGCCCTCGTGCCGGGCGACGGCGAGACCGCCGGCCGGAAGACCGGGGGAGCCGCCGTGATCCCGGTGACGCGGCCCTGGGCGCTGATGGCCATGTTCGCCCTGTCGATCTTCGCGGGCGGACTGACCTTCAACCTCACGACGATCAGTCTGCCCAAGGTGATCGACGAGGGCATCGGGCAGAGCCTGCCGCTGGCGCTGACCGGATCGCTCGCCACCGGCGTGTTCCTGTTCGGAGCCCTGATGCAGCTGGCCATGGGCCGCCTCATCGACCGCTACAGCCTGCCGTCCCTCTTCGTGGCCCTGTCGGTGCTTCAGCCGCTGGGGCTCGGGATCGCCGCCCTCTCAACCGGCCTGCCGCTGCTCGCCGGGCTCGTCCTCGGCATGACCGCGATCTACGGGCAGGTGGTGATCAACGACGCGATGATCGCCCGCTACGTCCCGCCCGCCTACCGGGCTCGGGCATACAGCGTGCGCTACTTCGTGGGGTTCACGGCGAGCGGCTTCGTGGTACCGGCGATCGCCGTCCTGCACGACCGCGGCGGCTTCGCGCTGGTCCTCGGCGTCGCCTCGGCCTGCGGCGCGGTGATCTGGCTCTCGGCCCTCGGCTTCCTGAAGCTGACCCAGGGCGGCGGACGACCCGCGCTGGCAGCCGCCGAGTAGCCGGCGGTTTGCGGGTCGCGCCCGACGCTGCTACGCGGCGGCCGTCCGACCCGCGAGCATGCCGTGACCGACCTGTCCCTCGTCATCCGGCCGGAACGGCCGGAGGATGCCCCCGCTATCGAGCGCCTCCACGCCAGAGCCTTCGGCCCCGGTCGCTACGCCCGCACGGCCTACCGTCTCCGCGAAGGTGCGGCCGAGCGCATCGATCTCGGCGTCACCGCCTCGGTGGGCAGCTTCCTCGTCGGCTCGGTGCGCATGGGTCCGGTGCGAACCGGGACGATGCCCTTCGTGATGCTGGGTCCGCTGGCGGTGGATCCGAGTTTCGAGGGCCGCGGCATCGGTGCGGCCCTGACCCGCGCGGCGATCGAAGCGGCGCGGGCGGCGGGGGAAGGCTTGGTGATCCTGGTGGGCGACGCGCCCTACTACAGCCGGTTCGGCTTCACCCCCGTGCCGCCGGGGCGGCTCACCCTGCCGGGACCGGTCGATCCCGCGCGCCTGCTGTGGCTGGACCTCGTCTCCGGGTTTCACGAAGGCATCGCCGGCCCGGTGGAGACGGTGCGCGCGTAGCGACCGGTCTCCGGATCAGGCCCGCCGGAGCGCGAAGGCCGCGATCAGCCCGGCCGAGAGGAGCGCCAGCGCGACGGGCGTCGCCGAGGTCGCGGGCCAGGCCGAGGCGGCGACCGTGAACAGCGCCCCGAAGGTCATCTGAGTGAAGCCGTAAAGGCTGGAGGCTGTGCCGGCCGCGTGCGGATCGACGTTCATCAGCCCAGCCACCGCGTTGGGGCTGAGCAGACCGACGCCCACCGCGTAGGCGAAGAGCGGCACGATCAGGCTGACGACGCCGAGCATCCCGGTACGGTCCACGATCAGCAGTGTGAGCGCCGCCGCGATGCAGAGGAGGTTGCCGCTCCGTGCGGCCTTGCGGATCGGGACCCGGGCCGCGAGGCGGCTCGCCAGCACCGCGCCCCCGACCATGCCGAACACCACGATCAGGCAGTCGAACCCGACCTCCTGCGACGAGCGCCCGAGCCGGTCCACGAGCAGGAACGGCGCCACCGCCAGGAAGGCGTAGAGGCTCGTCCCGCCGCAGGCCCCCGCCACCAGGTAGGCGCGGAACACCGGGATCCGCACCAGCCGGAGGTAGCCCGCGAGCACGGCGACGAAACCCGGCAGCGCCACCTTGTGGCGGTTGGTCTCGGGCAGCGTGAACACCACCAAGGTCCCCAGCACGGCGACGAGTCCGGCCAGCACCACGAACACCGCGCGCCAGCCGAAGGCCTCGCTCACCACGCCGCCGACCGCCGGAGCCAGCGCCGGCGTCAGCGTCATCGCGGTGGTAAGGATCGCGAGCTTCCGGGCGGCGTCCTCCCGGGTCGAGACGTCGCGAACCATCGCCCGGCCGATCACCAGCGAGCCGCAGGCACCGAGCGACTGCAGGATGCGCGCGACGATCAGGACTCCGATATTCGGCGCCGGGATCGCGAGGAGCAGCCCGGCGAGATAGAGCCCGAGGCCACCGATCAGGATCGGGCGCCGGCCGTACCGGTCCGAGAGCGGGCCGTAGAGCAGCTGACCGCCCGCGAGCCCGATCAGGTAGACGGTGATCGTCAGCTGCGCGCCGGCGGCGTTGGTGCCGAGGTCCATGGCCGCCGCCGCCAGGGCCGGCACGAAGATGTGCAGCGCCACCGTTCCGGTCATGGTCACGGCGACGAGCAGCGGCAGGGGCGCCCGCCGCTCCACCACATCGGGACTTCGGTCAGCCAAGGAATCCTACGCGGTTCTCAATCCGGCAGGATGCCGGGATGCGGCCGCCATAGAGCAAGGGCCGCACCCGGAGCCATGCCGGCGCAACGCGCCTGACACGCGGGGGGCGGGACCGTCCTCAGCCCCCGCACCCGGCCGTGCCGCTTACTCCTTCGGCAGCGGCTGCGGGGTCGGCAGCGGCGCGTTCAGATCCTTGGTCGGGCTACCGACCTCCAGATCCTTCGCCCGATCGACCGCCTCGGGATTGGCCTGTGCCGGGGGTTCCTTGGCAGCCGGAGCGCTGGGCGCGGTCGGCTCGGCGGGAATCAGGCTCGACGGCGCACCCTTCTGGTCGCTGTCGTGGGCATTGGCGGGCGGCGCCGGCGCATTGCGGTCGCTCGATTCGCCGGTCGCCCGCGGGCTGCCGGGGGATTTCTCCTCGGCCGGCTTGGCGGTGCCGGTATCGGCGGGCTTCGCCGGGCTGGCCTTACCCTCGGACGCCGTGTTGGCGGCCGGCTTGTCGGCGGAAGGCTTCTCCGGTGCGGGCGCGGCCGCCGGCTTGTCTTCCGGCTTGGCCGCCGCAGGCGCGGCCGCCGGGGCGTCACCCTTCTCGACGGCCGGCAGCGGCTTGGGCGTCTCGGCGAGCGTGCGCAGGTAGCCGATGACGTTGGCCCGCTCCTGGGGCGAAGCGATGCCGGCGAAGGACATCTTGGTGCCCTTCACGTAGCCCTTCGGGTTTGTGAGGAACTCGTCGAGGTCGGCATACGTCCAGGCGCCGCCCTTCTCCTTCATGGCGGCCGAATACTCGAAACCCGGATGCGAACCCTTCGGCCGCTCCACGACCCCGTACAGATCGGGGCCGACCTTGTTCGGGCCGCCCTTCTCGAAGTTGTGGCAGGCATGGCAGGCCTTGGTGCCGGCCTCGCCCTTCTCGACATTGGCGCTGGCCAGCCGGACCGCGATCGGCTCGACCTTGGCCTCGGGGGCCGCGGCGGCGGCCACCGGCTCCGGCTCGGGAAGGTCGTAGCCGGCTTTGCCCGCCGGCTTCGGATGGTAGATCAATTCGGCGACGAAACCCGATCCGGCCGCGAACAGCAGGGCGCCAAGGACGGCGCCCAGGACTTTGTTCACCTCGAACGAGTTCATGCGCTTCTCGCAACTCGGCCGTGCCGAACGCGCGCCTGACACGGGCGAGCGGGCTCGGACACCGGACATTGGAAGATTTCGAGGTTGCCTTAGCGGTTCCGGGCCGCTCCTGACAATGCCGCCGGCGCGATCCGCGTCGCTCCGGCGCAGGATTGTTCCACCGAATGGCCCAGCTTGTCACCGGCTGGCAGCGTTTCTCCACCGCGGTCCCGCCTGTCCCGGGGGACGACAACCGGGAGCGGGCCTGTTAAGCAGCCGCCCGCCTCCTGCCGCGGCCGTCCGATCCGCGCATCCGGATCCGAATCTCGATGTCTGATCCCCTGGTCCTGATCCCGGCCCGCCTCGCCGCGACCCGCCTGCCGAACAAACCGCTGGCCGACATCGCCGGCGAGGCGATGATCGTCCATGTCTGGCGCCGGGCCGTGGAGGCCGGGATCGGCCCCGTGGTGGTGGCCACCGATACCGCCGAGATCGCCCGGACGGTCGAGGCCGCGGGCGGCCTGGCGGTGATGACCCGCGCCGATCACCCGTCGGGCTCCGACCGCCTCGCTGAGGCGCTCGACATCGTCGATCCGGAGGGGCGCCACGACGTGGTCGTCAACGTCCAGGGCGACCTGCCGACCATCGACCCGGCGATCATCGGCGCCTCCGTCCTGCCGCTCGCCGACCGCACCGTCGACATCGTCACTCTCTGCGCGCCGATCACCGACCCGCACGAGGCCGACAACCCCAACGTGGTCAAGCTCGTCGGCCACAGGGTCGGCCCCGGGCGTCTGCGCGCCCTGTATTTCACCCGCGCCCGCGCCCCCTGGGGCGAGGGACCGCTCTGGCACCATATCGGCCTCTACGCCTACCGGCGCACGGCCCTCAGCCGGTTCGTGGCCCTGCCGCCCGGCGAGCTGGAGGTGCGCGAGAAGCTCGAGCAGCTGCGGGCGCTCGAGGCCGGCATGCGCATCGACGCCGCCATCGTCGACGACCTACCGCTGGGCGTCGACACCCCCGCCGACCTGGAGCGCGCCCGCGCGCTGCTCCAGAGCCGGCGCCTCAACTGACACGACGAACGAATCCTGACCGCCATGACCGACCGCACCATCGCCTATCAGGGGGAGCCCGGGGCCAACTCGCACATCATCTGCGCGGAGGCGTATCCGGACTGGACGCCGCTGCCCTGCCCGACCTTCGAGGACGCCTTCGCGGCCGTCACAGAGGGCCGGGCGCAGCGGGCGATGATCCCGATCGAGAACTCGATCGCGGGCCGGGTCGCCGACATCCACCACCTGATCCCGATCTCGCCGCTGCACATCGTGGCCGAGCACTTCCTGCCGATCCACTTCCAGCTGATGGTCCTGCCGGGCACGGGCATCGAGGCGCTGAAGAGCGTCCACAGCCACGTCCACGCCCTCGGCCAGTGCCGCCGGATCATCCGCCGGCTGGGCCTGAAGGCGGTGGTCGCCGGCGACACCGCCGGGGCCGCCCGCGAGATCGCGGAGATCGGCGACCCGAGCCGCGCGGCGCTGGCGCCGGCGCTCGCCGCCGGGGTCTACGGCCTCGACATCCTGGAGCGCGATGTCGAGGACGAGGCGCACAACACCACGCGCTTCGTGGTGTTCTCCCCCGAGCCCGATCCGGTCGCCGCCGGGACGGGGCCGTGCGTCACGAGCTTCGTGTTCCGCGTGCGCAACATCCCCGCCGCCCTCTACAAGGCGCTCGGCGGCTTCGCGACCAACGGCGTCAACATGTCCAAGCTCGAGAGCTACATGGTCGACGGCGAATTCACCGCCACGCAGTTCTACGCCGAGGTCGACGGCCATCCGGACGATCCGGGCCTCAGCCGGGCGCTGGACGAACTCGGCTACTTCTCGCGCGAATTGCGGGTGATCGGCACCTACCCGGCCCATCCCTTCCGCGAGGTGGCGCGCCCGGCGGCCGAGTAGGCCATCACTCCCGCCGCAGCACCCGGTCCACCGCCAGGTCCGACCAGAAGCCCGGTCGGAAGTCGCGCTTGAGCGCCTCGGGATCGTAGACGGTCTCGACCCAGGTCAGGAAGTCGAGGCCCTTCGCCTCGCCCTCGACGCGGTATCGGGCGAAGAACGCGTCGAGGATCCCGGTCTTGGCGAAGCGGAGATGGCCGTAGCGGGCCGAGAGCTGACGGGCCGCCTCGGCCACCGGGCGCCCCTCATGCAGGATCAGGTAGAGGGCCGAGGCGAGGCCGGCCCGGTCGGCGCCCGACTTGCAGTGCATCACCGCCGGGTACTCGATCCCGGCGAAGAACGCCTTCGCACCGAGGATGGTGGCCCGGTCCGGCGCCTCCCGGGAGCGGAGCACGAACTCCACGAGCGTGAGTCCGTGACGCTCGCAGGCCTCGCGCTGCAGTGGCCACGACCCGTGCTCCCGCCCGCCGCGCAGCGAGATGACGGTGCGGACGCCCTCGGCGCGGAAGCGAGCGAGCTGGTGCGGGCCGGGCTGCGCCGAGCGCCAGAGCCCGCCCGAGCCGACGCGGTGCCGGTTGAGATAGGCGAGGCGGAAGACGCCGTGGTCGATCAGCAGCATGTTGGCCCAGGCCCTCAGCCGATCGCCGGGACCGGAGATCGGCCGCTCGAAGCGGGCGATGCGGGCCATGCGCCGCGCGTAGCGCGTCTCGGGCTTGAGGAAGCGGTTGAACAAAGCCGTACTGCCGAGGGAACGAGCCCGGGCTCTATCAGCCGCCCGACAGGCCGGCAATTCGCGGGCCGGCGGCGGCTGCGCGCGGGCGGCGCCGTTCTTGCCTTCACTCTGCCTGGATCGGCATCGAACCTGGGCGAACCGCGCGGGTTATCCGCCGGTCGGACGACGGGAGGCCCGAAGCCCATGAGCACGCGCACCACGAGCATCCGTCGAGCCCGCGAGGCCGATCTCGGCGGCTTGTCCAAGGTGTTCGATGCGTCGTGGCGCGAGGCCTATCGCGGGATCATCCCGGGCGTCGCCCTGGAGCGGCTGATCGCCACCCGCGACCGGGCCTGGTGGCAGGGCGCCCTGCGTCGCGGCCGGCCGATCGCCGTGGTCGAGACCGGCGACCTCGTGGTCGGATACGCCGCCTACGGTCGGACGCGCAGCCGGGCGCTCGGCACCGAGGCCGAGATCGACGAACTCTATCTGCAGCCGGAGTACCAGGGCGTCGGCCTTGGTCGGCGCCTGTTCCGGGCGGTGCGCAACGATCTCGCGGATCACGGCCTCGCCCGGCTCGGCGTCTGGACCCTGGAGGACAACGACCGGGCCGGCGCCTTCTACGCAGGGCTGGGCGGGCTGGCCGGACCACGGGCGCTGGACCGCGCGGCCGGGGTGCCGCTGCCCAAGGTCGGCTACCTGTTCGGCTGACGTTTTTCGGCACTCGTTGCCAGGCCGCAACGTCGCCCGATTTGCTTTGCGTAGCCGCGCCTCTAAGAGATCCGGGAAGCGGACGAGACCGCATTCCGGAAGCGATACGCCATGAAGATCGACGCCATCCCGCTCGGCAAGAAGCCGCCGCACGACGTCAACGTGATCGTCGAGGTGCCGCTCGGCGGCGAGCCGATCAAGTACGAGATGGACAAGGAATCCGGCGCCCTCGTCGTCGACCGGTTCCTCTACACGCCGATGTTCTACCCCGGCAATTACGGCTTCATTCCCCATACCCTGTCGGGCGACGGTGATCCCTGCGACGTGCTGGTGGCCAACACCCGCGCCGTTCTGCCGGGGGCGATCATCAGTGCGCGTCCCGTCGGCGTGATGGTGATGCAGGACGAGGGCGGCGAGGACGAGAAGATCATCGCGGTTCCCTCCCGCCACCTGACCAAGCGCTACGACCGGGTCGAGAACTACACTGACCTGCCCGATATCACGATCCAGCAGATCCAGCACTTCTTCGAGCACTACAAGGACTTGGAGCCCGGCAAGTGGGTCAAGTTCGTCCGCTGGGGCGACAAGGAAGAGGCCCACCGGCTGATCGAAGAGGCGATCGAGCGCGGCAAGGCCAAGAAGTAAGCGGCCCGGCCGCCCCCGCCGGGGCGCGGCCGATCGCGCTCAGCCGTCGATGCGGCGTAGCCCGGCCCTGTAGCGCCGGGCATTCTCCACGTAGCGCAGGGCCGCCTGCCGCAGCCCCTCCACCGCGGCCTCGTCGAGGGTGCGCACGGCCTTGGCCGGCGCCCCGACGATCAGGCTGTGATCCGGAAATTCCTTGCCCTCGGTGACCAGCGCGTTAGCGCCGATGAGGCAGCCGCGGCCGATCCGGGCTCCGTTCAGGACCGTCGCCCCCATGCCGACGAGGCTGCCTTCGCCGATGGTGCAGCCATGCACGATCGCGCCGTGGCCGATCGTGACATCGCTCCCGATCGTGAGGGGAAAGCCGGGATCGACGTGCATGATCACGCCCTCCTGGACATTGGTGCGGTCGCCGATGCGGATCGGCTCGTTGTCGCCGCGCAGGGCCGCGCCGAACCAGATCCCGACATCGAGGCCGAGATGCACGCGGCCGACCACCTGCGCGTCGGGCGCGATCCAGACCCGGTCGGGGTCGGCGAGATCGGGGACGTGATCGTTGAGGGCGTAGAGTGGCATGCTGGCCTTTCACGAGGGATCGGGGGCGGGCTTCACGGCCGCGCGTTCCGGCCGGGATCACAACAGACGACGACCATCGCCTGTCGCGGGAATGGTACGGCGCATCCAGGCTGCCAATGCTAGGCAGTCTCCGCAAGCGGCGAAGGCCGGGATTGGAAACAGCGATGGCGCGGCTCCCGGCCCTGATCGGTCTGACGGTCCTCCTGCTCACGCACGCTGCCGGGGCGGCAGATCTGCGGGCGGTTGCGCCGCGCGGCGCATTTCGTGCCACCTGCGAGGATCTCGGGACCTTCTGCTTCGCCGATGCCTGTGGCGGCGACCAGATCGCGGCGGCCCAGGGCTGCCGGGCGCAATGTCCCAGCGCGGCGATCCTCAGCGTCGTCCCGGCCGCCTGCCGGTTGCCCGAGGCCCGAACCGTCACGGTTCTCCGGCGGCGCGGCTAGGCTTCCCTCCGGACACGGTCGCGGTCGCGACGGAGCCCGGGATAAAATTCCGGCCTCTGCGGCAACGAAACGCGGCGCGCGGCATTGACCGTTCTCGAACAGTTGAACGACCAGGACGCGGACAGATGCTCGCAGATGCGCGCGATGCCCGCCGGCGCAGCCGGCTGACAAGCGATCTTCGTCCGCCCGAGGCGGGTCTGAATGCCGACCCCGTCCTGTATGGCGTGGCTGCAGGCCTGGCGGCCCTGTTTCCGCCGGTGGCGTCGCGGGCGCCGGCTGCCGCGGACCCGCGCGATCCCGAAGAGGCTGGCCGGTCTCGAGACAGGGGCGGCATCCGGTAATCCGCAGCGCCGACGCCCGCCTAGGATGCCAGCCGCGCGAGAAGGAGAAGCGTCGCCAGAGCCGGCGCTGCGGTGGCAAGCCACAGGGCGCCGGGATGGAAGCCCGCGGGTCCCGAGAAGCGCCCGATCCTCGCCGTTGCACGACGCGGAGGATCCCCGCGTCCGATACCGATCCCGACTGGCATCCGTGGCCTCCCCGACACACGAGGAGTGAGCCCCGACGGCCGTCAAAGGCTCCTGAATCGGCGTCCGGCTTCGTGCGGCGTGGTGAACCGGTCCTTAAAGGGCGCGGTCGAACTTCAGCTCGCCGTTCGGGCTCTTGAGCACGAGCTGCGAGCCGACGAGATCCCACACCGCCGCGGTGCGCAGGGCGACGAAGAAGGCCTGTTCGGCCGCGGCCAGCCCCTTGTCGCAGCTCTTCTTGGTCAGCGCGAGCGGACCCACGGCGATGTGCTGCTCCTTGAGCGGGAACGCGGTGGCCGCGAAGGTGTTGCAGCCGCCGTAGCCGCGGGCGCGGTACTGCTTGTCGATGATGAAGCTCGGCCGGTCGCCGCCGGCGAACGGCTTGCCGTTGATGCTCACGGCCGTCCAGGTCGAGTCGAGCGGGAAGATCTTCTCGCTGGCCTTGTTCCCCGGCACGTATTGCGGCTTCTTTTCCTCTTCACCTCCGGGGCGGCGGTTCCCCCGCCCGAAGCCCGTGGGCGAGCCGCCCATCTGGGCCTGCGCCTGCGTCGCTGCGGACAGGTCCATGGCCAGCACGGCACACGCCAAGCTCGCGATCAGCAGCCCTCTCATCGTCCAGTCCCCATTTCGCGCGCACCGCGCGCACAGGCCATCCCGGTTCGGAAGCGCCGCGCAGGCCGCGCAGATCGGCCCCACGCGAGACCGTTCCGAATCTTTGCTCCTGTCGGATGCGACAGGATTTCAGCACAATTATGGTCGCACGCTCCCGAGACCGACCGGAAACGATCGGCCAGCGTGATCGTTGTTGATGATCGCGGAGCGGGAGAGCGGACTTGGCAGGATCGGACGAGGGCGGCCAGAGCGGAACCCAGGCCCCCGCCATGAGCCCGGCTCAGTCGCGGGCGGCCCGGGGGCTGCTCGGCTGGTCGGAGGCCGACCTCGCGGCCAGGGTCGGCCTAGACACGCAGTTCGTGCGCGACTTCGAGGGTGGCTACGGCGATCCGCCGAACGGACAGATCGAGGCCCTGCGGAGCGCCCTCTGCGCGGCCGGAGCGGTCTTCTCGGAGGCGCCGACGCTCGGCGTCCACCTCGCGGCCCGGCCGGGCGTCGACGAGGGCACCCGCGCCGACGACCTCACCACCGAGAACGACCGCTAGCGTCGGCCGGGACTGTCCGAACGCGCCGCTCATGGCGCGTTCAGCCATCCGAGACGATAGCTAGGGGGTCCGAACCCACGCATCGCTCTGGAGCGTACCGTGACCGATCCCGTCAGCGGCCCCGCGCGGCACCACCCGCCTTCCGTCGCCACACCGAGCGGGACGGAGGCCCGCTGATGCGCGCCGATGCCTTCCTGGCGGCCGCCGAGGCGTTGCCTCTGGCGACCCTCGACACCCTCGTGGGAAGCGGGGGGCTCGTCGTCGTCGCCCCCCATCCCGACGACGAGAGCCTCGGCTGCGGCGGCCTGATCGCGGCCGCGCGGGCCGCCGGCCGGCCCGTGCACCTCGTCGTGATCAGCGACGGCTGCGGCTCGCACACCCATTCCCGCCTCTACCGGGCGGAGACGCTGCGCGCCCTGCGCGAGGCCGAGACGCTTCGGGCCGTGGCGGTCCTGGGTCTCGCGGCCGAGGCGGTCACGTTCCTGCGCCTGCCCGACGCCCATGTGCCGAGCGAAGGCCCGGCGGCCGAGGCGGCCGCCGAAACGGTCGCCCGGGCAGCCGCCGCCTGCGGCGCCGGCGCGGTGTTCGTGACGTGGCGGCACGACCCCCATTGCGACCACAAGGCTGCGGCGCTCATCGTCGCGCTGGCCCGGCCGCGGATGCCGGGGGTGCGGATCTACGAATATCCGGTCTGGGGTTGGACCTTGCCGCCCGAGACCGAGGTCGGCCCGGCGCCCTCAGGCCTGCGCCTGGACGTCTCCGCGCACCGCCAGACCAAGGCCCTGGCGGTGGCGGCGCACGAATCGCAGACCACCGACCTCATCGCGGACGATCCGCAGGGGTTCCGGCTGGAACCCGCGATGATCGACCGGCTCTGCGGCCCCTACGAGCGCTTCGTGGCGGTGCCGGCATGACCCGGCGCAAGCAGACCCTGCCGGACGATTATTTCGCCGGCATCTATGCCAGCGATTCCGATCCCTGGCGCTTCGCGACCTCGCCCTATGAGCGCGACAAGTACGCGGCGACGCTCGCGGCCCTGCCGCGGCCGCGCTACCGGAGCGCCTTCGAACCAGCCTGCTCGATCGGCGTCTTCACCCGCGCCCTGTCCGAGCGCTGCGACCGCCTGCTCGCCGCGGACCTGGTCGCGGCGGCCGTGCAGGCCGCCCGGTCCCGGTGTGCCGACCGTCCCAACGTCGAGATCCGCCAGGGCGCCGTGCCGGCCGACTGGCCAGAGGGTCGATTCGATCTGATCGTGCTGTCGGAATTCCTGTATTTCCTGGCGCCGGCGGATCTCGCCGAGTTGGTGCGCCGGGCCGGGCAGGCGATCGAACCGGGCGGCGACATCGTGCTGGTCCATTGGCTCGGGGAGACCGATTATCCCCATTCGGGGGACGAGGCCGCGGACGGCTTCATCGGGCTGGCCGCGCCCTTCGCCGGGCTCCTCGCTCAGCTCCGGACGGCCGATTACCGCATCGACGTCCTGCAAGCGGGCAGCGTGGCGGGATGAGCACCGCGGTCATCACCCTCAACAAGGGCCGGCGCACCCATCTCGTGCGCCTCCTCGAAGGTCTCGGCCGCGGCACGCCCCCGGATGCGTGCATCGTGGTGGAGATCGACGGCGACGACGCCGCATTCCCGCCTCTGCCCTTCCCGGTCGAGCGGGTGCCGTTCCCGCATGCGGGCCTGCCGCTGGCGGCGGCGCGCAATGCCGGCCGCCGGGCCGCCCGGGCCGATACGCTGATCTTCCTCGACGTGGATTGCATCCCCTCGGCGGATCTCGTGGCCGGCCTGTCGCGGGCGGTGGACGAGCAGGACGGGTTGGTCTGCTGCGAGATCGGCTACCTGCCGGCCGGCGCGGTGGTGGACGGCTGGCGCGAGGCCGACCTGGCGCGCCTCGGGCATCCGCACCCGGTGCGGGCCTTCCCGCCGCCCGGCACGGTGGCGCCCGCCCCGCAGCCTGGCCTGTTCTGGTCGCTCGCCTTCGCGGTGCGCGCCGCGACCTACGACCGGCTCGGCGGGTTCGACGAGGCGTTTTCCGGTTACGGCGCGGAGGACACCGATCTGGCGTTCCGGGCCGACAAAGCCGGCGTGCCGATCCTGTTCCTGGGCGGCCCGCGGGCCTACCACCAGCATCATCCGGGCTACGATCCGCCGCTCCAGCACTTCCGCGACATCGTGGCCAACGCCGACCGCTTCCACGTCCGTCACGGCTTCTGGCCGATGGACGGCTGGCTCGACGGGTTCGCCCGCCTCGGGCTGATCGCGGCGGACCGGTCGAACGGGATCGTCGTGCGCCGCGATCCGACGCGGGAGGAGATGGCGGCCGCGCGTCTGCCGGACGAGCGGCCGTTCTGAGACCGTCCCGACCGTCGGAGGCAGGCCCGCTTCGATCGCCTGCGAGTCGGAATGCGTCGCGCCCGGCCGGGCGCGACGCATCACAGGGCTGAGGCCGTCAGGCCAGGCTCATCACGCCTTCATGGCATCGGCCTTCTCGATCAGCGCCTCGGCCATGCGGATCGAGGCGATGTCGATGAGGCGGCCGTCCAGCGAGACGGCACCGCGTCCGGCCTTGGCGGCCTCTTCCATGGCCTCCAGGATGCGGCGGGCCTTGGTGACCTCGGCCTCGGACGGCGTGAAGACCTGGTTGGCGAGGTCGATCTGGCTCGGGTGGATCGCCCACTTGCCCTCGAAGCCGAGCGCCGCGCAGCGACGGGCCGCCGAGGTGTAGCCGTCCGGATCCGAGAAGTCGCCGAACGGACCGTCGATCGGACGCAGGCCGTAGGCCCGGCAGGCGATCAGCATCCGGTTCTGGGCGAAGAGCCACGGGTCCTGCCAATGGGTCTGGCGGTTGCCGCTTTCGTCCTTGTCGGTGAGCACCGAGAAGTCCGGGTTGACGCCGCCGATCACCGTGGAACGGGCGCGGGTCGAGGCGGCGTAATCCGCCACGCCGAACGACATCGCCTCCAGGCGCTTCGAGGACTGGGCGATCGCCTCGACATTGGCCATGCCGAGCGCGGTCTCGATCAGCACCTCGAAGCCGATCTGCTTCTCGCGCTTCTTGGCCTGCTCGATCTGGGTGACCAGCACGTCGATGGCGTAGACGTCCGCCGGAACGCCGACCTTGGGGATCAGCACCATGTCGAGGCGCGGACAGGCTTCGACGATATCGACCACGTCGCGGTACATGTAGTGGGTGTCGAGACCGTTGATGCGGATCATCATGGTCTTGGTGCCCCAATCCAGGTCGTTGAGCGCCTGGATGATGTTGGTGCGGGCCTTCTCCTTGTCGTCGGGGGCGACCGCGTCTTCCAGGTCGAGGAAGATCACGTCGGCGGACGAGGAGGCCGACTTCTCCATGAAGGTCGGGTTCGAGCCCGGCACGGCCAGCTCGGACCGGTGCAGGCGGGCCTTGGCCTGCGGGATCAGGGTGAAGCTCATGGGTGTTCCTCTCTCTTGGTGACGGTTCTGATGCCGTTGCGGGATGTGGTCCCGGTCATCGGCGGCAAATGGCGCGCGCAGTGGTCGCTGACAGGGCGCGGCTGCACGAATGGACCGGTTTCCCGGTATGGGATCGAAGCCCGGGTTCCCTCTCCCGTGCGGGAGAGGGAGCAGGTTGGACCCTGCCCTATCCGGTCGCCCCGAAGCCGACTGCGATGCAGTTGATCGAGAGCAGCAGGGCCGATTTCACCGCCTCGCGACGGTCCTCATCGGTCTCGGCGCGATAGCGGGCGAGGAGTTCCACCTGCTCCCGGCCGACCTGGTTGATGGTGGGCAGCCGGCCCTTCAACCGGTCGCGGAACAGCGGGAAGCGCTCGGCCAGCTCCGTGCCGCCGCTCACCCGCAGGACCATATCTCGGGTCAGGGCGTATTCGGCCTCGATCATGGAGAAGATCCGGTCGCGGACGCCCGCATCCGGGACGAGCCCCGCATAGGCCCGGGCGATGTCGAGATCGACCATCATCAGCGTCTTCTCGACCTCGTCCAGGACAAGGCGCAGCACGCGGGATTCCTGGAACAGGCGCTTCAGCGCCGCCTCGCCCTCGCGGCCGCGCACGTCGATGAAGCTCGCGAGCCCCGAGCCGACGCCGTACCAGCCGGTGATGACGTGCCGGTTCTGGGACCACGCGAACACCCAGGGGATCGCCCGCAGGTCCGAGAGCGAGCGGGCGCCGAACCGGCGCGCCGGGCGGGAGCCGATATTGAGCAACGCGATCTCGTCCAAGGGGCTCGCGGCCTGGAAATAGTCGACGAGGCCGTCGGTCTGAAGGAGCTGGACATAGGCCGCCCGGGACGCGCCGGCCAAAGCCTCCAGGGCGTCGTCATGGCCGGGACCCGACCGCTCGCCGTCGCCGGCCAGAGCGTGCTCGAAGACCGAGGCCGCCAGCAACTCCATCTGGTAGGCGGCGGTGCCGCGGTTGGCATACTTGAACGAGACGACCTCGCCCTGCTCGGTGGTGCGGAACCGGCCGCGGATCGAGCCCGGCGGCTGGGCCATGATGCCCCGGTGGGTCGGCACGCCGCCGCGGCTCACCGAGCCGCCGCGGCCGTGGAAGAAGGCGATGCCCACGCCGAGTTCCTGACCGAGCCGGGTCAGCTTGCTCTGCGCCTTGTACAACTCCCAGTTGGCGGCGATGAAGCCGCCGTCCTTGTTGGAGTCTGAGTAGCCGATCATCACCTCCTGCACCCCGCCCTGCCACCGGGTCGAGCGGCGCACCACGGGCGTGCCGAGGAGCGCCCGCATGATCGCCGGGGCGGCACGCAGGTCGTCGATGGTCTCGAACAGGGGCACGATCGGCAGCGGGCAGATCTCGGTGCCGGCCGCGTCGAGGAACACCCCCGCCTCCTTGGCGAGCAGGTAGGCGCCGAGCACGTCCTCCACCGAGCGGGTCATCGACAGCACGAAGGCGCCGAAGGCCTCACGGTCCAGGGCCTCGCGCATCTCGGCGACGAGGGCGAAGGTGGCGAGCGTCTCCCGGGCGGCATCCGGCAGATCCTCGAAGGAGCGCTCGGGATCGCGCGGCCGGGCGAGTTCGGTGTCGAGCCATTGCCGCCACGCGGAGGAGCCGAGGGCTGGCGGCTCGGCGTCGCCGTTGCGCTGGCGCCAGAGGGCGTGGAGCGTGTCGGTGGTCCGGGTGGTGTTCTCGCGCAGGTCGAGCCGGACGGTCGAGAAGCGGAAGATCTCCACCATCCGCCGCACCGGGCGGACGAGGTCGCGGGCCAGCGCCCCGCACTTGGCGTCATCGAGGCCGCGCTCCAGCACGCGCAGGTCCTCGATCAACCCGTCCGCGCTGGCATAGTCGGGACCGGACGGGTGCTCGCCTTCGTTGCGGGCGATCGTCGCCTCGACCTTGCGCAGGACGCAGGACAGATACTGGCGATAGGGCTCGCCCGGGTTGCGCCGCGTGATCGCCCGGGCTTGGCCGCTCTCGGCGAGCTGCCGGTCGAGTTCCGCGCGGAAGCTCTCAGGCAGGGGCAGCGAGCGTTCGGTGAGCGACAGGGTGCGCCCCAGCTCGCGCACGCCGTCACGGTAGCGGGTGAGCGAGGCCAGCGCGTTGCGGTGCAGGGTCTGCCGGGTGACCGCCGCCGTGACGTAGGGGTTGCCGTCTCGGTCGCCGCCGATCCACGAGCCGAACTGGAAGAAAGGCGGCACCTTGAAGGTCGTGCCGGGATAGGTCTCGGCGAGGGTTTCCTCCAGGGTCTCCAGGGTCTCGGGCAACATCTCGAACAGGGTCTCGTCGAAGAAGTGCAGCCCCCAGGCCACCTCCCGCTCGACCGTGGCCTTCTCCAGGTGCAGCTCGCCGGTCATCCACACCAGCTCGATCTGGTCGCGCAGCTCGTTCATGAGCCCATTGCGCTCGCGATCGGTCCAGCGCGGCATCTCCAGTTCGCGCAGCACGAGGTAGATCCGCCGGAATTTTTCGAGGACCGTGACCCGCTTGCCCTCGGTCGGATGGGCGGTGAGCGTCGGCCGGATGCGCAGGTCGCTGAGCAGCGCCTGGATCTTCTCCGGGGGAACACCTTGGGCGCGCGCATCGGCGAACACCTTGGCGAAGGAGCCGCCCAGCGCGGCCCGCCCCTCGGTCCGTTCGACGTGGCGGCGGCGGCGCATCGCGGCATTCTGCTCGGCGATGGAGATCAGCTGGAACCAGATGCCCTGCACCTGGAGCGCGCGCGCCAGCATCTGCGGCGAGAAGCGCGAGATGTCGGCCGTCCCGTGCAGCACCGCCTCCAGGTCGGGGTCGTGCCGCCGGGCGACGTCGAGGAGCGCCTGGAACAGGATGTCGAGGGCCTGCTCCGACGACGTGCCGACGATCACCGGCGGCGCGAAGGCGGTCGCATCGGCGAGGCCGGGTGTTGCGTGAAGGGTGCGGGTCATGGGGCCACCTCGTGGCGCAGCGTGTGCGATCAAGCGCGACGTCCCCTCCCCCCTCCGCGGGAGACGGTGACCACCGCGTCAGCGGTGGCCGGGAGTGGGGAGCGCCCGTTCCGGAGAGGTCGCGACGGGAGCCGAAGCCCGCACCGTCGCGCGTCCCCTCTCCCGCCGCGCCTCGGCGGGGCACCCGCCCCCGCAGAGGGGGGAGGGTCGTGATGCGGCTACGCCGCCCGGGCCAGCACGTCGGCCACCGTCTGGCCGAACGAACCCGGATCCGGCGCCACGGTGAGACCGTAGGAGCGCATGATTTCGGCCTTCTCGGCGGCGCTGTCGCCGGCGGCCGAGATGATCGCCCCGGCATGGCCCATCCGCCGGCCCTTCGGCGCGGTCAGGCCCGCGACGAAACCGATCACCGGCTTCGACATGTTCTCGCGGATCCAGGCCGAGGCCTCGGCCTCCTGCGGGCCGCCGATCTCGCCGATCATCAGCACCGCGTCGGTGTCCGGGTCGGTCTCGAACAGAGCGAGGTGGTCGAGGAAAGACGAGCCGTTGATCGGATCGCCGCCGATCCCCACCGAGGTCGAGATCCCGAGGCCGAGTTCCTTGAGCTGCGAGGCGGCCTCGTAGCCCAGCGTCCCGGAGCGGGAGATCACGCCGACATTGCCCGGGAGGTAGATGTGGCCAGGCATGATGCCGAGCATCGCCTTGCCGGGGGAGATGATGCCGGCGCAGTTCGGGCCGACCACCATGGTCCGCCGCTCCTTGGGGTAGCGGTAGAGGTAGCGCTTCACCCGCATCATGTCCTGGGCCGGGATGCCGTCGGTGATCGAGCAGACCAGCCGCAGGCCGGCATCGGCCGCCTCCATGATGGCGTCGGCCGCGAAGGGCGGCGCCACGAAGGTGATCGAGGTCGTGGCGCCGGTGGCCGCCACCGCCTCCTTGACGGTGTTGAACACCGGCAGGCCGAGGTGGGTGCGCCCGCCCTTGCCCGGGGTGACGCCGCCGACGACGTTCGAGCCGTAATCCAGCATCTCCTTGGCGTGGAAGGTACCCTTGTCGCCCGTGATGCCCTGGACGATGATCGGGGTGGTCTCGTCGATGAGGATGCTCATGGCGCGGTCTCCCCTCAGTGCTGCGTCGTGTCGTTGTGGCCCTTGGCGGCGGCGCAGGCGTCGACCGCCTTCTTGGCCGCGTCCGCCAGGGTGTCGGCGGTGATCAGGTCGAGGCCGCTCTCGGCCAGGATCTTCTTGCCGGCCTCCACGTTCGTGCCGGCGAGGCGCACCACGAGCGGCACGTCGATCTTCACCTCCCGGGCGGCCTGGATCACGCCTTCGGCGACCCAGTCGCAGCGGTTGATGCCCGCGAAGATGTTGACCAGGATTGCCTTCACATTGCGGTCGGAGAGCACGAGCCGGAAGGCCGTGGCCACGCGCTCCGGAGAGGCGCCGCCGCCCACGTCCAGGAAGTTCGCCGGCTCGCCGCCCGCGTGCTTGATCATGTCCATGGTGGCCATGGCGAGGCCGGCGCCGTTGACGATGCAGCCGATCTCACCCTCGAGGCCGATATAGCTGAGGTTGTGCTCGGCGGCCTGCGCCTCCCGGGGGTCGCCCTGGGACGGGTCGTGCATGTCGGCGATGCCCGGCCGGCGGAACATGGCGTTGTCGTCGAAGCTCATCTTGGCGTCGAGCGCCAGCACCCGGTCGTCCTTGGTGACGACGAGCGGGTTGATCTCCAGCATGGTGCCGTCGCAGTCGCGGAACGCCCGGTAGGCGTTCATGATCGTCTTCACCGCGGCCGAGACCTGCTTGATGTTGAGCCCGAGCTGGAAGGCGATCTCACGCGCCTGGAACTGCTGCAGGCCGACCGCCGGCTCGACCACCACCTGGATGAGGGAGTCGGGCTCCTTGGCGGCGATCTCCTCGATGTCCATGCCGCCGCGCTGGCTGGCGATGACCCGTACGCGCTCGGCCTTCCGGTCCAGCACGTAGCCGAGGTAGAGCTCGCGCTCGAACGGGTCGGCGGTCTCGACGTAGACCCGCTGCACCGGCTTGCCCTCGGGTCCGGTCTGGTGCGTGACGAGGCGCTTGCCGAGGAGGTCCTTGGCGGCGTCGCGGACCTCGTTGTAGGTCCGGCATAGCTTGATGCCGCCTGCCTTGCCGCGGGCGCCCGCGTGGATCTGCGCCTTCACGGCCCAGAACGAGCCGCCCAACTCGGTCGCCGCGTAGACCGCTTGGTCGGGGCTGAACGCGATGGCCCCTTTGGGAACGGCCACGCCGAAGCTCGCGAGAAGCTCCTTGGCCTGATACTCGTGGACGTCCATTCGGCGTCTCCTCCGCGGTTCGTTGCCGCCGTTGACGCTCACTACTTTAGTTGAGTCGAAAGATTACGCCCGTCAAATTTTTTGATCTCGGGCTTGACGACGACTTTTTCGCAATCGCAGCACGGATCGTATTCGATGCTGCAATGCAGCATACAGAAAAACAACGAGGCCGGGGCATGATGCACCCGGCCTCGACTGTCGATCCGATGTCGGATTGGGTTCGAAGGCGCCGTTGAATTTGGAACGGCTTCAACGGACACGCGCCCGCCCTCCCCCCCTCTGCTGGGGCGGGAGAACCGGGCGACCGCTCAGTTCACCTTCGCCTTCACCACCTCGTAGATCTTCTCGGTCAGGGCGCCCGCCTCGGAAAGCAGGCCCTCGAGCTCTTTCAGCCGCTCGTCGGCGAAGTCCCGGTCCTCGAGCCCCTTGGCGTTGACGTAGACGTTAAGGGCCGCGCTGCGCAGGCCGGCATAGGCGGAGAGCACCGCCACGCCGGCATCCGACACCACGTTGAGGTTTCCCTTGTCGGCGGTGATCGCTGCGAGGTCGATCACCGCGCGGCAGGCCCGGCAGCAGGCGAGCGGCACGTCGCAGGCGGTCTTGAGCGCCGCCTGGATTTTTTCCGCACGCGCGACCTTCTCGTCGTCGGTGGCCTTGGGCAGGCCGTAGGCGCCCATCACGGCGTCAAACGCCTGGACGTCCTCGCCGATCATGCCGGTGAGCACGACCCGCAGCCCCTCCGATTTGGCCAGCACGTCCTTCAGCTCGGCCTCGACCTCGACGTATTTCTTCTTGCCGATGGTGAGGTTGCAGACCATCGACACCAGGGCCGCGCCCATGGCGCCGGAGATCGCGGCCGCGCCGCCGCCGCCGGGGGTCGGGGCGGCGCTCGCGAGCTCCGTCAGGAAGGTCTGGATCGTCGCGTTCTCTGGCTGCTGTGTGTCCGACATGGGCGCCCCTCCGGTCAGGCCATCTTCTTGGCGAGAGCGTAGATCTCCTCGGCGTCGAGCACCTGATCGGTGCTCTCGAAGAGCTGGCCGACGCAGGCCCGGTGCAGCTTGAGCTTCAGGCCGCCGATCCCGAGGGCGCCGAAGGCGTGCTTGCCGTTGCGCTCCTTGCCCTTGTCCATCACGTCGATGCCGCCGATGCCGGTCGGGGGCTGGGCGTTGTAGTCGGCGACGAACTCGATGGACGATTCCTGCGCCCAGGCGGCCTCCGGCAGCAGCTCGACACCGATCGCACCGGCGGTGAACACGAGGTTCGTGCCCTTCACCAGCGCGATGCGGGACGCCTCGTCGGGCGTGGCGGCGGCCTTCACGTTGACCTTGAAGCGCGTGTTGATCTGGTCGGCGGCGGCCTGAGTCTTGTCGAGGGCGCGGCCCGCGATCGTGACCTCGGCGCCTTCGCTGGCGAGCAGCGCCGCCGAGCGCATGCCGACCGGTCCGGTGCCGGCCAGCACGACGGCCTTCTTGCCCTGGAGCGAGCCCGCGGCCTTGGCCACCAGGGCGACGCCCGCGGCGGCCGTGGTGTTCGAGCCGTTGGAGTCGAGCATGACCGAAACGCGGAACGGGCCGAAGAAGCGCTTCTTGACCGCGGTGAACAGCGCCTCGCCGGCCGCCATGCTGCCGCCGCCGACGAAGATTGCGGTCGACTTCTTCTCGGAGCCGCCGCGGGTGTAGATCGTGCCGTCCACCAGCGCGCCGACATTGTCGGGGTTCACGCCGCCGTAGCCGGTGATGTGGTCGGCGCCGCCGTCGTAGCCGACGACCGTGTCGAACACGTTCGGCACGGCATCGGTGTCGAACAGGAACAGCAGCTTCTTCGTCATCTCGTTTCGGACCTTTCCGTCGCGCCTGCGCGGCGCTGTCGCTGAATCTTGGTTGGGTCGATACGGGGACGCGGCCCCTCTCCTCGCCCTTGCGGGGGAGGAGCCGGAGGTGGGGGTGGTTCAGGATCGAGCGGCGCGGCGCTCGCTGCGCCACCCCACCCCTACCCCTACCCGCATGGGGGAGGGGAACGCCCGCCATAGATCCTGAGGTTAGGCCTCGACCACGTTCTGCGGCTTGCCCGCCACGAACGCCTCGACGTTGTCGACGAGCTGATCGGCCAGGATCTGCATCGCCTCCTTGCTCGCCCAGGCCACGTGCGGCGTGACGATCAGGTTCGGCAGGTCGGCCTCGCACAGGATGTTGCCGTCCTTGGGCGGCTCCTGCACCACCACGTCGAAGCCGGCGCCCGCAATGGTGCCGTCCTTGAGCGCCGCGAGCAGCGCCGCCTCGTCCACGAGCCCGCCCCGCGCCGTGTTGATGAGGATGGCGCTCTTCTTCATCTTCTTGAGTTCGGCGGCGCCGATCATCCCCTTGGTGTCGGGGGTCAGCGGCACGTGCAGCGTGATCACGTCGGACTGCGTCAGGATCGTCTCGAAGTCGACGAGCCCGTCCTGCGGGAAGACGTCGTAGGCGAGAACCTTCATGCCCAGCGCCTCGGCCCGCTTGGCGATGGACTTGCCGAGCGCTCCGTAGCCCACGATGCCGAGGGTCGAACCGGCGATGTCGTAGATCGGATAATCGAAGTAGCAGAACTGCGTCGACTTCGCCCAGTCGCCGCGCCGCACCGAGTTCGCGTAGGGCACGATCGCCCGGCGCAGGGCGAACATCAGCCCGACCACGTGCTCCGGCACGGTGTTGAAGGCGTAGTTGCGGATGTTGACGACCGTGATGCCCTGGGCCTTGGCCTGGGCCTTGTCGACCACGTCCGTGCCGGTGGCGGCGACCGCGATCAGCTTCAGGTCGGGGAGCTGCTTCAGGGTCTCGGCCCGCATCGGGACCTTGTTGATCAGCGCGATCTCCGCCCCCTGGAGGCGGGAGACGGTGTCCTCCGGCGTCCAGGTCGAGTCGTGCTCGACGTATTCGTGCGGGAAGTTGAACGGTCGAACCCTGGCGTCGAGGGATTCACGGTCCAGGAATACGATCTTCTTGGTCATAGGACCCCTCTCGGACGACGGGCAGTTTCCTCGATAGTCTTGTTCTTACTTGCGCGTCGGGGCGGGTCCGGCAACCCGGTCCCGCCCCGATCGCGTGCGCCGATTACGCCTTATGCAGCGGATTCTCGCGCAGGTAGCTGGAAGCGGCCGCGACGCCCGAGCCCGGCGTGACCTTGATGCCGCAATCGATCATGGCCATCTCGGCGCCCGCGATGGCGCCCAGCAGCGACAGTTCGTTCAGATCGCCAAGGTGACCGATGCGGAACACCTTGCCGGCGACTTTCGACAGGCCGGCGCCCAGCGAGAGGTTGTAGCGCTCGTAGGCGTGGGTGATCACCTTGGCGGCGTCGGCGCCCTCCGGCACCACGATCGCCGTGACCGTGTCGGAGTTCCACTTCGGCTCCTTGGCACAGGGCTTGAGGCCCCAGGCCGCCACCGCCTGGCGGGTCGCCTCGGCGAGCACGTGATGGCGGTGGTAGACGTTCTCCAGCCCCTCCTCCTTCACGACCTGCAGAGCCTCGCGCAGGCCGTAGAGCAGCGGAAGGACGGGGGTGTAGGGGAAATAGCCGGTGGCGTTGGCGGCCAGCTGGTCCTTCCAGGCGAAGTAGGCGTGGCCGAGCCGGTCGTTGCGGCCGGTGCCGCCCTCGGCGATCTTGAGTGCCTTCGGGCTGATGCAGATCAGGCCGAGGCCGGCCGGCAGCATGAAGCCCTTCTGCGAGCCCGCGATGGCGCAATCCACCTTCCAGGCGTCCATCTCGAACGGCAGCGAGCCGATCGACGAGATGCCATCCACGAACAGCAGCGCCGGGTGGCCGGCGGCGTCGATCGCCTTGCGCACCGCGCCGATGTCGCTGGTGACGCCCGTGGCGGTCTCGTTGTGGACGACCATGACGGCCTTGATCTTATGGTCCTTGTCGGCGCGCAGGGCCTCCTCGATCTTCTGCGGATCGGCGCCGGTGCCCCACTCCTCCTCCTGGACGACGACGTCGAGGCCGAGGCGCTGAGCCATGTCGACCCAGAGATGGCTGAACTGGCCGTAACGGGAGGTCAGCACCGTGTCGCCGCGGCAGAGGGTGTTGGACAGGGCCGACTCCCAGATGCCGGTCCCCGAGGACGGGAACAGGATCACCGTCCCGTTGGTCGAGCCGAACACCATCTTGGAGTCCTGCAGGAGCGGCTTCACGAGCTCGGGGAAGCTCGGCGACCGGTGATCCTCCGACGGCACGTGCATGGCGCGCAGGACGCGGTCCGGGATGTTCGTGGGGCCGGGAATGAAAAGGTGGTTGCGACCGGGGCGCCGGGTTGCGGCCATGATGTTTCCTCCGAAAAGTTCATTGCGCGCGGGCGTGAACCCGCGCCGGGTTGTTCAAGTGTCCTCGGGAGTCGGTCCGGCGCACCGGAGCCGGCTTGCGCCGCGCCCCCTCGAACGCCTTCCTCTGCCGTAAGTCGGGGGGCGCAGCGGAGCGGCAGGCGGCCTCACGCCGCTCGCGTCGCGGCACGCCCCCGCGCACCGGTCGCCTCCGAAATGCCGTCCCGTCCGACGGCCCCAGGGCCGTCCTCGCCGCCTTCCTGTCAATGTCCGGCCGAACTCGTGTCGAGCCGCCGGTTCCTGGTATTATGAGGCGGTGGAGCCGGAAAGGAAAACCGGAAAAACTTCCGGAACTTGGCAAAAAAATTTTTTGTGCGTCGCAACGAAGCCGATCCTGGGTTGAGAGCCCCTGAGGCGACGGAGGTTCGGCGCGACCGCCGCGCGCACAACCCGCGTCATCAAACTGAGACGTGATCCCGGTCAGGTTTCCGGCACCGTACAGCCGCCGGGAGAGGGTGCCGTGGCCGAGGTTGAGGAGATGCCGGTTCGCGTGCGGACGCTGTTCCTGTCCGACCTGCATCTCGGCACGCGCGGATGCCAAGCGGGCCTGCTGCTGTCGTTCCTGAAGGATTACGACGCCGACACGATCTACCTCGTGGGCGACATCGTGGACGGCTGGCAGTTGCGCTCCGGCTGGTACTGGCCGCAGGAGCACAACGACGTCGTGCAGAAGTTCCTGCGCAAGGTCCGCAAGGGCGCGCGGATCGTCTACCTGCCGGGCAACCACGACGAGTTCCTGCGGGACTACGTCGGCACGAATTTCGGGGGCATCGAGCTGGCCGAGACCGCGATCCACGAGGCCGCGGACGGCAAGCGCTACCTCGTGATCCACGGGGACCAGTTCGACATGGTGGTGCGCCATTCGCCCTGGCTCGCCCATCTCGGGGACGGCGCCTACACCCTGGCGCTGACCCTCAACACCCTGATCAACAAGGTGCGGCGGCGGCTGGGCCTGTCCTACTGGTCGCTGTCGGCCTGGGCGAAGCTGCGGGTGAAGAACGCGGTGAGCTTCATCGGCCGGTTCGAGACGATCCTCGCCGAGGAGGCGCGTCGCCAGGGTGCCGACGGCGTGATCTGCGGCCACATCCACCACGCGGCGGACCGGCCCATCGGCGCATTGCGCTACCTCAACACCGGGGACTGGGTGGAATCCTGCACGGGGCTCGTAGAGCACTACGACGGCCGCATCGAGGTCCTGCACTATCCGAGCCTCCTGCGGGCGCGGACGGCCGAGGCCGTGCCCCAGACTCTGCCGGGCCGGCGCGCCGTGGCTTGAGGACACCGCCGTGAAGCTTCTGATCGCCAGCGACGCGTGGCATCCCCAGGTGAACGGCGTCGTGCGCTCCCTGGAGCAGATGGTCCGCCGCGCCCCGGACCACGGCTTCGAGACGGCGCTGCTCTCGGTGGCGGATTTCCGCTCGCTGCCGCTGCCGGGCTACCCCGAGATCCGCCTCGCTTACGCGGGCCGCGAGCGGGTGGCGGCACGCTGGCGGGCGGAGCGGCCGACCCACGTGCACATCGCCACGGAAGGGCCGGTCGGCCTCGCGGCCCGGCGGCACTGCCTAACCCACGACCTGCCCTTCACCACGAGCTACCACACGCGGTTTCCGGAATACCTAGCCGCCCGTGCGCCGGTGCCGGAGGCGTGGTCCTACGCCTACCTGCGCCGGTTCCACAGTGTCGCCCGGGGCACGATGGTCAGTACCGCCTCGCTCCAGGACGAATTGTCGGCCCGGGGCTTCCCCCGGCTGATGCGCTGGACCCGGGGCGTCGATACCGGGCGCTTCCGCCCCGCCGAACCCAAGGATCCGCCGCCCGCGGACCTCGCCGGCCTGCCCCGGCCGCTTTTCCTCTATGTCGGGCGGCTGGCGGTGGAGAAGAACGTCGCGGCCTTCCTCGGCCTCGACCTGCCGGGGACGAAGGTCGTAGTCGGCGATGGGCCGGACCGGGCGCGGCTCCAGGCCCTGGCGCCCGGGGCGCGCTTCCTGGGCACCCGCACCGGCGCGGACCTCTCGGCGGTCTACGCGGCCTGCGACGCGTTCGTGTTTCCGAGCCTGACCGATACGTTCGGCATCGTGCTCTTGGAGGCCCTGGCCAGCGGCCTGCCGGTGGCGGCCTTCCCGGTACCGGGTCCCAACGACGTCGTCGGCGGGACGGAGGTGGGGATCCTCGATCGGGATCTGCGCGCCGCCGCGCTGGCGGCACTGGGCCTGTCCCGTGCCGCGTGCCGGGCCGAGGCCCTCCGCTGCGGGTGGGAGGTGAGCGCGCGGCAGTTCTTCGTCAACATCATCGAGGCGCATGGCGGCGCGCGGAGTGCCCGGGATGCCGCCTGACGCGTGACGGCGCCCGTCCGGGATGGCAGGAGGCGCCATGCCCTTCGCCAAGCCTCTCGCCAAACCCCTGGCCACGCCCCTCGCGAAACGTCCGGCCGCCCGGCCACCCTTCGATCCAGCCCGCGCCGCCACCTACCCGACGGCGATCGGCTGCGACGAGGTCGGGCGCGGCGCGCTCTGCGGCCCGGTGGTGGTGGCCGCGGTCTGGTTCGACCCGGCCGCGTTCCCGGCCGACCTGCTCGCCGCCCTCGACGACAGCAAGCGCGTTCCCCAGGCGGTGCGGCAACGGCTGGCGCCCCTGATCCAGGCCCATGCCCGGGTCGCGGTGGCGGCGGGCTCCCGGGCGCTGATCGACCGGATCAACATCCGCGCCGCGACCCTCGACGCCATGGCGCGGGCGGTCGCCAGGCTCGGCCTCGCCGCACCCGTGCTGGTGGACGGGCGCGACGCCCTACCCGGCCTTCCAGGCCGCGCCGTGATCGGCGGCGACCGGTTGGTGCCCCAGATCGCCGCCGCCTCGATCGTCGCCAAAGTGTTCCGCGACGGGCTGATGCGGCGCCTCGCCCGGCGCCATCCTGGCTACGGCTGGGAGCGCAATGTCGGCTACGGCACGGCCGTTCACCGCGCCGGCCTCGCACAGCTCGGCCGCAGCCCGCATCACCGTCTCAGCTTCACCCGCGGCTTCGACTGAGCCGGACCGGATCGATCACGCGGCCCGGACGCCTTCCAGGAAGCGATCGACCTCGACGGCGAGTTGCTCCGACTGCCGCGTGAGCGCGGTGGCGGCTGCGAGCACGTGATCGGCCGCGCGCCCCGTCTGGTCGGCCGCCTGCGCCACACCGGCGATGTTGCCGGTCACCTCCTGCGTCCCCGCATTGGCCTGGGTGACGTTGCGGACGATCTCCTGGGTGGCCGCCCCCTGCTGCTCCACCGCCGCCGCGATCGCGGCGGCCACGGTGCTGATCGCGCCGATCCGGCCGGTGATCGTGCCGATCGCCTCCACCGCCTGACCGGTCACGGTCCGGATCTCGCCGATCTGGAGGCCGATCTCCTCGGTGGCGCGGCCTGTCTGCGCGGCGAGTTCCTTCACCTCCGTGGCGACCACCGCGAAGCCGCGCCCCGCCTCGCCGGCGCGCGCCGCCTCGATCGTCGCATTGAGCGCCAGCAGGTTCGTCTGAGCGGCGACGCCGGCAATCAGCGCGACCACCGCGTCGACCCGGGTGACCGCCGTGTTGAGCGCGGCCACCAAGCCGGCCGTCTGGTCGGCCTCGCCGACCGCAGCCCGCGCAAGCTCGGAGGAGCCCTGGACCTGTCGCCCGATCTCCTGAACGGAGTTGCCGAGTTCCTCCATCGCGGCCGCCACGGTCCGGACGCCCGCGGATGCTTCCTCGGCGGCGGCGGCCACGGTATCGGACTGGCTGGCGGTCTGCTGGGCGGTCGTGGTCATCTGCCAGGCCGTGGTCTGCAACTCGGCGGCAGCGGAGACCTCGCCGACGATGCCGGCCACCGCCGCCTCGAAGCCCTGCGCCATCGTGAGCGTCATGCTCCGACGCTGTACCTCCGCGATGCGCGCGGCCTCGGCCGCTTCAGCCTCGAGGGTGCGGGTGCGGATGAGGTTGTCCCTGAAGACCTGCACGGCGGCCGCCATCGCGCCGATCTCGTCCCGCCGCTGCCGGGCCGGGATCGCCACCGCGACGTCACCGGCGGCGAGCACCCTCATCGCCTGAATCATGGACCGGAGGGGCCGCAGCACGCCACGGAAGACCACGACGGTCCCGAGGCCGGCGAGCAGCAGCGAGGCGGCCAGGAACAGGCTCGTATCGCGCAGGCTCGCCCGCGCCTGTGCGGCCAGCGTTTGCGCGCGCTCGACCATCGCGTTCAGGGCTGCATCGGCCAGATCGGCGATCGTGTTGACCTCCCGCGTATTGCGGTTGCGCAGATCCTCGATCGCGATTCCGGGCGGCTTGCCCTGGCTCAGCGCCGCCCGCAAGGCTTGCCGACGCGCCGCGACCTCGCCCTCGAAGTTGTTGGCACGGGCCGTTCGAAAGGCGGTCTGGATCGCCTCCGGCACCGCGTCGTCCACGTGGTCGACGAGGATCGCCCAGTCCGCCGCGACCCGGCCGCGTTCCTCGGCCTCGGCGAGGCGCTCCGCCTCCGACCAGCCCATTCCCCGCGCCAGGGCCGTCTCGCCCCGCGCCACGTGACCGCCGATCGCGACGCGCGTGATCCAGGCCGCGCGCTTGATCTCGAGCGCGCGGGCCAGTGTCGCATCCCGACGCGGGATGGCGGCGTCGACGGCGCCATCGGCCGCCGCGAGCGCATCAAGGAGGGCCTGGAACGCCCGCGCGGCGGCTTCCGCAGTCGCGGCGGGGCGCTCCGGGATCGGGAGCGAGAGAGCCCGGTCGATCGGCGACGAGAGGTCGATCAGGGCCTCATGGGCGCGCCGCAGCGGGTCGACCATCCGCAGCACCGTTTCGGCATCCGTGTCGCGGATGCGCGCCAGGAAGCTGTCGAGTTCATCGGCTCTCGCGGCGCGCTGCGCGGCGATCAGGGCCGCGTCCGAGGGCGGGATCCGGTCCGGCGCGACGAGGGCCTGCAGGGTCCGAGCCCGCTCCAGACGCGCCGCGAGGAGAAGCTTGAGCAGATGGCGGCTGGCTTCGGTCAGGGCGACCACATGGCGACTCCGGTTCTCCTGCATCTGGGCGTCCAGCGCCGTCCGCGCGCCCGAGACGAGCAGCATTGCACTGAGCGAAACGAGGATCGCGCACAAACTTGTACCGATYGACAGACGTGGAAGCCGGACCATGGCAAGCCTTATTCTTCCCTGCAGTGCATCGAGTCGTGAGGTCGGCCGCCCGGTGGCCGGACGCGCGGCGGGAAACCGGTCGACCCGGACGGTCGGCGCCCATCCTGAGTGCCGGCTCGCGGTCGATTCGCGTGCCCTGATCCGCCCCGGAAGTCCGCCGTGTCGGCATCGGCGATCGGGCTCCGGACAGCCTGGACCTCCCCTGCCTCGCTGCGCGCGCGGCGGCCACCGGACGAAGCGAGATCCGGTCCGCGATCGTCAGGATCACTGCACGCTGAACCCGCCGCATCCGTCGCGTAGCATCCCGCGGCGTCGCAGTGCGTGACACGGCACCGATCGCGCAACTGTCGGCATCCGACATTGCGTGCCGAGACGCCATCTCAGGTGAGACACAGTATAAATGCTCGATCGAACAATCATAGGTTGGAATATTTATTGGATCCAGCAATCTTTCGTGCTGAAAAACGATCTTATGATGCGGATTTGAAACCTTAGCGATCCCTCTGTCAACTTTGATTTTTCGTTTTTTCGAAATCATTTTGGAAAAATTGTTCTTACAAATATTCGATAATATTTGGGTCGCAACACGATATCTGTAACCAAGATATCTTTATTCAGTCAGAATTGTTGTTGGCGACGATCCTGCGGCTTGTCCATTGGCTGGCTCAGACCGGGCGCCGGGTTGCCCGGCCAGCCCGCATGCCCAGAGTCAGAACAGCGTCAGTTGCGCCCCCGGCTTGCGGAAGGCGTCGCGGTTCAACGTGACTCTGCCGAAGGCGAAGCCAAGCCGCTTGCCGGCGAGCCGTACGCGCTGGCCGATCATGACCGCGTAGGCCCCCTCGCCGCGGAAGCGGTGGCCGAAGCGCGGATCGTTCTCACGGCCGCCCCGGGCCTCCCGCAGGAGGGCAAAGGCCCGCGCGCTGCGTTCCGGGTAATGTTCCGCGAACCAGTCCGCGACGAGGTCGGCGACCTCCCCTGGAAGCCGCAGAAGCGCGTGGCCGATCCGGCTCGCGCCGTGCCCCCGTGCGCTGGCCAGGATCGCCTCGATCTCGTGGTCGGTCAGGCCCGGGATGATCGGCGAGACGTTGACCATCACCGGCACCCCCGCCGCGCTCAGCGCCCGCATCGCCGCGAGCCGCTTGTCCGGCCGGGGCGCCCGCGGGTCGAGGCGGCGGGCGAGGACCGGGTCCAGCGTCGGAAGCGAGATCGCCGCCAGCACGAGATTGTCGGCCGCCATCTCGGCCAGGATGTCGAGGTCGCGCAGCACGAGGTCGGACTTGGTGGTGATGCTGACGGGGTGGCGGGCCTCCCGCAGCACCTCCAGCACCGCACGGGTGATGCGGTGCTCGCGCTCGACCGGCTGATAGGGATCCGTGGCGGTGCCGAGGGCGATCGTCTCCGGCCGGTAGCCCGGCGCGGCGATCTCCCGGGCGAGGAGGCGGGCGGCCTCCGGCTTGGCGAAGATCCGCGACTCGAAATCGAGCCCCGGCGACAGGCCGAGCCACGCATGGGTCGGGCGCGCATAGCAGTAGATGCAGCCGTGCTCGCAACCCCGATAGGGGTTGATCGACCTGTCGAAGGGAATGTCGGGGGAGGTGTTGCGGGCGATGATCCGGGCCGCGCGCTCCGGCAGGACCTGCGTGCGCAGGACGGCCGGCGTGTCCGCTGTCCAGCTCCCGTCGCTGAACACCTCGCGCCGGGCCGGCTCGTAGCGCCCCGAAGGATTGGCCGTGGCGCCCCGGCCGCGCCGCGCGTCCCGCGGCGCGGCGCTCGGTTCGAGGCGGCGCGCGGTTTGCGATCGGGCTCCCTCGGACCACTCCGCCATGACGACTCGCCTCTGTCCGTTGCGAATAGAACATAGCGCGAACACGACCTGGCGGAACGCCTTATTTTCAGGCAAACTTGGCTTTGCCGCCGTTCCGGACTGCGGCAGCTTTGCCCGCGCGCCCGCAGGCAGTTTACGGCGCCGCAGAATCGTCTATGGGCGCGCACATGCTCTCCGCGGTGACCTATCTGGCCGACCCAGCCGATCCGGACGCGATCGATCGTCTGGCCGACACGCTCAGCGTGCTCGTGTCCGGCGTAGCGGGCGGCCTCGTGGGCGACGCGGTGATCGTGTCGGGCCGCGCGAGCGAGGCCGTCGCGGCCGTCGCGGAGGCCACCGGCGCGACGCTGGTGCTCCAGGGGAGCGGCAATCCCTACGCCGTCGGCGCCGCCGCGGCCCGGCGGGACTGGGTTCTGTGCCTGGAGGCCGGCGACGTTCCGGCCGAGGGCTGGATCCGCACCCTCGACCGCTTCGTCGGGACGGCTCGTCCGGAGACCGGGCTCGGCCGCCTGCATCGCCCAGCCGCTGGCTGGCTCGGGACCGTCCGGAACCGGGTGGAGGCTCTGGCGGGCGCCCGGCAGGCCCGGGCCGGGGACGTCGTGCGCCGGGACGTGCTGAGGACCGCGGCCGTGTTCGCGCCGCGTCTCAAGGTGAGGCCGCTGATCGCGCGGATCGAACGGGCCTGATCGACAGAATCTTGCTCTGCGCCTCGTTGTTGTCCGTCGATCCTCCTCTACAACCTCTCGGGTAAGAAGATTTGCCGTCTCTCCATCCGCGGGAGAGTGCCGGCCGGCTCCCGCCCTGGAAGGATGGTGCAATGGATTCGTCGGGCCTGATGGGGCGCAAATCGGTCGACGACATCCTGGAAAGCGGCGAGGGCGAGCAGCAGCTCTCGAAATCCTTGGGCGCCCTGTCGATCACCGCGATGGGCATCGGCGCGATCATCGGCGCCGGCATCTTCGTCCTCACCGGCACGGCCGCGGCCCAGTATGCCGGGCCGGGGATCATGCTCTCCTTCGTGCTCGGCGGCATCGCCTGCGCCTTCGTCGGCCTGTGCTACTCCGAGATGGCGGCACTGATCCCGGTCGCCGGGTCGAGCTACACCTACACCTATGCGACGCTCGGCGAGTTCTTCGCCTGGCTGATCGGCTGGGACCTGATCCTGGAATACGCCATGGGCGCCGCCACCGTGGCGGTGGGCTGGTCGGGCTACGTCACGAGCATCCTGAAGGATGTCGGGATCGTGATCCCGGCCCAGTTCGCGCATGCGCCCGGGACGCCGATCGACAGCGGCGGGACCGCCCTGTTCAACCTGCCGGCCGTGCTGGTCGTGGCGCTGATCACGCTCCTGCTGGTGCGCGGGACCAAGGAATCGGCCCGCTTCAACAACATCATGGTCGCGGTGAAGCTCACCGTGGTGGTGGCCTTCATCGCGCTCGGCTGGGGGCATGTCGACACGGCGCACTGGAGCCCCCTGATCCCGCCGAACGACGGCACCTTCGGGCATTACGGCTACAGCGGCATCCTGCGCGGCGCGGGCGTGGTGTTCTTCGCCTTCATCGGCTTCGACGCGGTCTCGACGGCCGCCCAGGAAGCGCGCAAGCCCCAGAAGGATATGCCCATCGGCATCCTCGGCTCCCTCGCCGTGTGCACGATCCTGTACGTTCTGGTCGCCGCCGTCCTGACCGGGCTCGTTCCCTACAAGGACCTCAACGTCCCCGACCCGATCGCCAAGGGCGTCGACGTGATCGGCATCGGCTGGTTCGCCCTACTGATCAAGCTCGGAGCGCTGACCGGCCTGACCACGGTGATCCTCGTCCTGCTCTACGGCCAGAGCCGGATCTTCTTCACCATGGCCCAGGACGGCCTGCTGCCGAAGATGTTCTCCCACGTCCACCCGACCTACCAGACACCCTATCGCAGCCAGATGCTCATCGGGGCTCTGGTGGCCTGCGTGGCGGCCCTGGTGCCGATCAACATCCTGGGCGAGATGGTGAGCATCGGGACGCTCGCCGCCTTCATCCTGGTCTGCGGCTCGGTGATCTACCTGCGCCGCACGGACCGCCACATGAAGCGACCGTTCCGGGCGCCCGCCGTGCCGATCGTGCCGATCCTCGGGATCCTGTTCTGCCTGCTCCTGATGATCGGCCTGCCCCTCGACACGTGGCTGCGCCTGGTGATCTGGATGGCGATGGGGCTCGTCGTCTACTTCTTCTACGGCCGCAAGCACTCGGTGCTGCGCCGCAAGGAGGGGAATGCCGCCTAGAGCCGTTCCCGCGGGCGTTGCGACGGGTTAGCGATTGCGGCGTTGAGTGGTGAAGGAGCCAGCGATGCCTTCACCGTTGTCTGTCGATCTGCGCGAGCGCGTCGTGGCGGCCGTGGCCGAGGGCGCCTCTTTCCATCGGGCGGCAGCCCGGTTCGGTGTGAGCGTGTCGAGTGCCAGCCGGTGGTCGGCGCGGTTCGCGCAGGACGGCCACGTCGCGCCCAAGCCGACGCGGGGCGACAACCGTCTCCCGGCCCTTGAGGCGCAGGCCGATCRGATCCTCTCCACCTACGAAGCCCGGCCCGAGWTCTTCCTGCGCGAGTTGCGYGACGCCCTGGCCGCSCAGGGYGTGCAGACCAGCACGAGCGGSCTGTCGCGSTTCTTCGCCCGSCACGRCATCACCCGYAAAAAGGGGCTSTCTACGCGGCTGAGCAGGARCGRSCSGACGTRARGGMGGCCCGCCAAGCCTGGTTCGAGGCCMTGCCYGAYCTCGATCCKGACACMCTCGTCTTCCTCGACGAGACCGCRGCCGCCACCAACATGGCCCGCCGYTACGGWCGCGCCCCGCGCGGGTCCCGATGCCGGCTCCTCGTGCCGCAGGGCCACTACAAGACCACCACCGTCACCGCCGCCCTGCGCACAATCGGCCTGTGCGCACTCAGCCTCATCGACGACGCCACCAACGGCGCGCGCTTCCGCACCTACGTCGCCGACCGCCTCGTCCCAGTTCTGCGAGCCGGCGACACCGTGATCCTCGACAACCTGCAAGCCCACAAGGTCGCCGGCGTGCGCGAGGCCATCGCGGCAGTGGGCGCGCGGGTCTTGTACCTGCCGGCCTACAGTCCCGAGTTCAATCCCATCGAGCAGATCTTCGCCAAGCTGAAGCACCTGCTGCGCAGCGCAACCGCTCGCACCGTGCCCGACCTCTGGGTCGCCATCCGCGAAACCTTCACACGCTTCACCCCAGACGAGTGCCGCAACTGCCTCACCGCAGCCGGATACGAAGACGACTTGGCCGTCGCAACATAGGTGGGAACGGCTCTAGGCGCCATCCGGTGCCTCTCAAACCGCGATGCTCGACCCGCGCCGCAGGTGCTCGTCGAGCCGCGGCATGATCTCCACGAAGTTGCAGGGGCGGTGCCGGTAGTCGAGCTGCTGGGCCAGGATCCCGTCCCAGGCATCCCGGCAGGCGCCCGGTGAGCCCGGCAGGACGAAGACGTAGGTCGCCCGCGCGACTCCCGCGGTGGCGCGGGACTGCAGGGTCGAGGTGCCGATCTTGTCGTAGGAGATCCGGTGGAACACCGCCGAGAAGCCGTCCATCCGCTTTTCGAACAACGGCTCCAGGGCTTCCGGTGTCACGTCGCGGCCGGTGAAGCCGGTGCCTCCGGTGGTGATCACCACGTCGACCCCCGGGTCGCGCAGCCAGGCCTCGACCCGGCTCCGGATCGCCGGGATCTCGTCCGGCACGATGGCCCGGTCGGCCAGCCGGTGGCCCGCCTCAGCGAGGCGCTGACTCAGCGTATCGCCGGAGCGGTCGTCCTCCGGCCGGCGCGTATCGGAGACGGTGAGCACCGCGATGTTCAGGGGGATGAAGCGGCGAGCCTCGGACTGATCGGCCATCTTGGGAAATCTCCGGACACAGGCGCCCGATATGGGCCGGCCCGATCCCGTTGTCGCCCCCGTCCGTCCCGGTCCGCCCCTTGCGGCCCGGCGCAAAGTCGGCTGTGCTCCCCAGGCCCGGTCGGAGACCCCACAGACATGCACATGTACGGCAACTGGCGGTCGGCCGCCGCCTTCCGGGTGCGGATCGCCCTGAAGATGAAGGGCATCGCCTACGAGGAGACCTTCATCGACCTCGACGCGGGCGACCAGCACAAGGCGGAATTCCGGTCGATCAACCCCCAGGGCGCGGTGCCGGCGCTGTTCGACGGCGACGGCCCGCCCCTCACCCAGTCGCTGGCGATCCTCGACTACCTGGAGGAGACGCGGGACGGCGTACGGCTCCTGCCCGAGGAACCCCGGGCGCGGGCGCGGGCCCGCTCCCTGGCGCAGGTCGTCGCCTGCGACACCCATCCGCTCTACGTGCCCCGGGTGCGCACGTTCCTGATGGAGCATTACGGCCTGCCCCGGGAGCGAATGCTGGATTTCCTGCGCAACGCCTTCGAGACCGGCCTGCGGACCCTGGAGACGCGGCTCGGCACCGAGGCCGGGACCGGCCGTTTCTGCCAGGGTGATTCGGTGAGCCATGCCGACCTCTGCCTGGTCAGCCTGTGGGTCGGGACCGGAATCTTCGGCATCGAGACGGCGGCCTACCCGACGGTGGCGCGGATCGCCGAGGCCTGCCTCGCGCTCCCCGCTGTCGCGGAGGCTCACCCGTTGCGCCAGCCGGGCGCCCCGTCGGCGTGATGGGGGCGAACGCGCGTTCGTGACGCGGGCCGCATGAGGCGGATGTGGAAATCGGCAACCCAAGGGGTGTAAGCAGGCCGGCGTTGAATCCCGGTCCGGGGGAAGAAAGAGTGTCGATGGCATCCGTCGAGAACGAGTCCGGCCTGCATCGCGTCGTCGTGGTCGGCGGCGGCGCCGCGGGGCTCCAGCTGGTGACGAAGCTCGGCGACAAGCTCGGGCGCGGCAAGCGCGCGCACATCACCCTCGTGGACCGGGCTCGGACGCATATCTGGAAGCCGCTGCTCCACGAGGTGGCGGCCGGCAGCCTCGATGTCGGCCACCACGCGGTCGACTACCTGCACCACGCCCACATGCACGGCTTCCGCTACCGGATCGGGCGCATGACCGGGCTCGACCGGCAGGCGCGCACCATCCAGCTCGCGGCGAGCCACGACTCGGAAGGGCGGGAGGTGACGCCGGAGCGCTCCGTCCCGTACGACACTCTGGTGATGGCCGTGGGCTCCACCACCAACGATTTCGGCACCCCGGGCGTGGCCGAGCACGCCATCGCCCTCGACACCCAGGACCAGGCGGTGCGCTTCCACCAGCGCCTCGTGAACGCGTCGCTGCGGGCGCACACGCAGGCCGGCCCGGTCCGCCCCGGCCAGCTCCACGTCACGGTGATCGGCGCGGGCGCCACCGGGACCGAACTCGCCGCCGAGCTGCACCGGACCCTGCGCCACGTGGTCTCCACCGGCCTCGACAGGATCGACCCGGGCAAGGACATCCGCATCACCCTGGTCGAGGCCGCCGACCGGATCCTGCCGGCGGTGCCGCAGCGCCTCTCGGCCGAGGTGATGCAGCTGCTGCACAAGATCGGCGTCGACGTCCGGGTGAAGGCGCGGGTGACGGAGGTGCGGGCCGACGGCGTGCAGCTCGCCGACGGGACCTTCATTCCGTCGGAGCTGGTGGTCTGGGCGGCGGGCGTTAAGGCCCCCCCGTTCCTCCAGGGCATCGGCGGCCTGGAGACGACGCGGACCAACCAGCTCGTGGTGACCCCGACGCTCCAGACGACCCGCGACCCCGACATCTTCGCCGTCGGCGACTGCGCCTACCTGGTGGAGGCCGGCTCCGACACGCCGGTGCCGCCCCGCGCCCAGGCGGCGCACCAGCAGGCGAGCCACCTCATCGGCCAGATTCAGGCCAAGATCGACGGCAAGCCCCTGAAGCCGTTCAAGTACAAGGATTTCGGCTCGCTGGTCTCCCTCGGCGAGTACTCGACCGTGGGCAGCCTGATGGGCTTCGTGCGCGGCAAGAACATGCTGATCGCCGGCCTGTTCGCCCGGATGATGTACCGCTCGCTCTACAAGATGCACGAGCGGGCGCTCCACGGGACCGCCAAGACGGTCCTCGATACCCTGGCGCGCGCCCTCACCCGTCGCACCGAGCCGCGGGTCAAGCTGCACTGACCGTCGCGATACGAACCGAAACGGCGCCCGGGCGGACCGGGCGCGACACGGGAAGGAACCCCCATGATCCTGGTAAGCGTGATGTATCCGGCCGGCCCGAGCTTCGACATGGGCTACTATCTCGGACACCACATGCCGCTGGTGCGCGAGCGCTGGTCGTCCCTCGGCCTCCACGACGCGAAGGTCGTCAAGGGCGCCGGCACGCCGGACGGCGGCCCGGCGCCGTTCCAGGTGATGGCGCTGCTGACCTTCGAATCGGTCGACGCGTTCAAGAAGGCCGCGGCCGCCCACGGCGAAGAGATCTTCGCCGACATCCCGAACTTCACCGCGGCGCAGGCCCAGGTCCAGATCAACGATTTCGCGGAAAACCCGTGATCGACATCGTCAAGGCGGTTCAGGAGGCCGATCGCAGCCTCGGCACCTACGTGGTCGTGCTGCGCAGCGATGCCCGCGCTCTCGACGGCCCGGAGCGCTTCACGCCGGAGGCGGAGGCCTGGATCGCCGACCGGGCGCCCAGCGGCCGGCTGGCCCGGGTGCGGATCCTGCTCGCGCCCTACCCCGGTGCGGCGCCGGCCGAGCGCGAGGTCACCGTGGCGGCCTTCGCCGACGCGCGGGAACTCGCCGCCTTCGCGACGACCTGGACCGCCGACCCGCTGCCCGACGGGGACGACGCGTAGGATTCCACCGAGCGCGATGCGGCGCCCCTCGGGGCGTCGCATCGGTTCAGGCTGCGCGCAGCTGCCGGATGGCCCGGAGCGCCGTCGCCCGCTGGATCTCCAGGCGCCGGATCAGCGGCATCAGATCGGCGCCCGCATGGGCGGCGGCCTCGACCTCGCGGCAGAGGCTCGACAGGCCGACGAAGCCGAGCAGCCCGGCGGCCGCCACCAGAGCGTGCGCGTCGTGGGCGATCTGGAGGCGGTCGGTCTCGCTCGGCCGGAACCGCTCGGACAGCTCGTTGGCCAGCAGATCGAGCAGCGCCCCCACCCGGTCCGAGCCGAAGCTCGCCTCCATCTCGGACAGCACCGCGGCGTCGAGGACGGTGGAATCCACCTCGGGCACGCGACGCGGCTCGTCGGTCCCCGACGCTCGGCGCGCCCCGGGGGTCGTCCAGCGGCTGATCGTGGCGAACAGATCGGCCCGGCGGAACGGCTTGCCGACATAGTCGTCCATCCCGGCCGCGCGCAGCTCGTCGATCTGTTCGGGCAGGATGTTGGCGGTCATGGCCACGATCGGGATGTCGCAGGCCGGAGGCGCCAGCGCGCGGATCCGGCGGGTGGCCGTGAGCCCGTCGACGCGGGGCATCTGAACGTCCATCAGCACGAGATTGTAGCCCTGGCCCGACGCCACGGACGACCCGACCGCCGTGATCGCCTCGGCCCCGTCCCCGGCCACGTCCACCGTGTAGCCCTGCGACTCCAGCACCGCGCAGGCGAGTTCCTGATTGAGCGGCACATCCTCGACGAGGAGCAGCCGCAGCGGCACGCCCGGACCGGCCCCGGAGGCCGGGACGGTCGCGGGCAGCGGCCGCAGCAGCGTCGAACCCGCGCCCGGCTCGATCCCCTGTTCACCGCGGGGCAGGACCAGACGGAACCAGAAGGTCGAACCCTCCCCCTCGCGGCTCTCGACGCCGATCTCGCCGCCCATGAGCGTCACGAGATGCCGGGAGATCGCCAGGCCCAGGCCCGTCCCGCCGAAGCGTCGGCTGATCGACCCGTCGACCTGGCTGAAACGCTTGAACAGCCGGTCCTGCTGCGCGGGCGCGATGCCGATCCCGGTATCGGTCACGGCGAATCGCACCGCGTCGCCCGGGCGGCCGTCCGGGGCGCGGCCCGCGCCCTCCCGCTCCACGATCACCGTGACGGAGCCCTCCGGGGTGAACTTCACGGCGTTGTTCAAGAGGTTGAGCAGTACCTGCCGCAGGCGTCCCGGATCGCCGACCACGAAGGCCGGCAGGGCCGGATCGATCCGGGCCTCGATGGCGAGGCTGCTGCGGAGCGCGCTGCCACGCACGATCGACACCGTGCCGTCGACGATCGAGATCAGCGGGAAGGGCACCGGGTCGAGGGTCAGTTCGCCCGCCTCGATCTTCGAGAAGTCGAGGATGTCGTTGACGACGGTGAGCAGCGCCGCGCCGGAACTCTGGATCAGCTCCAAGCGGCGGCGGTCCTCGTTCTGGATCGTGGAACCATCGAGGAGCAGGTCGGCGTAGCCAAGAATGCCGTTGAGCGGCGTGCGGATCTCGTGGCTCATGGCGGCCAGGAACTCGCTCTTGGCCGCGCTTGCGCGCTCCGCCTCGGTGCGGGCCGCCTCGGCGTCCCGCGTGGCGGTGCGCAGGGCGGCCTCGACCGCCTTGCGCTCGGTGATGTCGAGGTGGAGGCCGACCATCCGCTGCGGATGCCCGCCTGCGCCGCAGAGCGTGCGCCCGCGCGCGTAGAGCCAGCGGTTCCCGACCCGGAACTCCGCCGCGTAGGGCGTGCCGGATTCGACCGCGCGGCGGATCTCGTTCCAGACATCGGTGACATCGTCGGGATGGATCAGGCTCGTCCACGCGGAGGCCGTCATCGTATGCGGCTCGCCGGTCTCCGGCAGCCCATGCATCCGGGCGCTCTCCGGGCTCAGGGTAGCGAGCCCGGTGCGCATGTCCCAGTCCCAGGCGCCGGCCTCCGCGGCATCCAGGGCAATTCCCAGAAGGCCTCGGGCCTCCTCGACGGCGAGGCGGGCCGTGATGATGTCGTCGACATCGAGCGCCGTCCCGAGCCACTCCGCCACCGCGCCGTTCGCCGGATCGAGGCGGATCGGGATCAGCGAGAGCGTGTGCCACCGGTAGACGCCATCGTGACGCCGGATCCGCCACTGGCCGCTGAAGGCTGTCCCGCTCTCGACGGCCCGGGTCCAGGCCACCTCCATGGCGGCGGCATCCTCCGGATGGTTCCGCCCGACGCGCTCCGCGCGCTCCGGTCCGATCGGGCCGTAATAGGACTGGAACTGCGCGTTAGCGTAGGTCGCCCGCCCGTCCCCGACCCGCATGGTCCAGACCAGGAGCGGCAGCGCCTCGGCGAGGCCGCGATAGCGCAACTCGCTGCGGCGGACCTCGTCCTCGGCCCGCCGGCGCTCGGTCACGTCGATGAGCACACCGACGAGGCCGGCGCTCTGGCCCTCCCCCCGGCACATGCCGCGGACGACCACGTCGCGCAGCTCGCCGTCGGGCCGGAGCAGCCGCGCCTCGAAATCGAACGGCGCCCTGCGGGCGATGGCGTCGGTGACGATCGCCTCGAGCCGCGCGCGGTCGTCGGGATGGTAGATCTGCGAGAAGGCGTCGAGGCGCGGTGCCGGCATCGCGGGGTCCCGGCCGGCGATGGCGTAGAGGCTGGCCGACCAGAGGGGCTGGCCGTCCGCGAGCTCGACGCGCCAGTTTCCGACGCTGGCGAGCTGCTCGGCCATCTGGAGCTGATGGTTGGCCGCCTCCTGGGCGCGCGCCCGCGCGTTGATCTCGCGATGCTGCTCGCGGATCACCGCCTCACGGATCGCGGCCTGCGCGATCTCGCGGTCGCGCCTGACATTGGCCTCCGTCAGCCTCAGATGCGCCACGACGATCTCGGCGAGGTCGTGGAAGGCGGCCGCTTCCGCGGGCGAAAGGCCTTCCCGGGGCTCCGGGTCGGCGAGACAGAAGGTGCCGATACGCAGGCCGGGTTGGAGGCTCAGCGGGATGCCCGCGTAGAACCGGATCCCGCCCGGGGCGGCGGCGACGGGCAGGTCGCGAAAGCGCGGATCGAGCCGGGCATCCGGCACGACGAGCAGCGCGTCGCCGCGGATCGTGTGCTGGCAGAAGCTCTGGTCCCGCCGTACCGTGGTCGGGACGTCCGCGCAGGGTGTCTTCAGCCACTGCTCCGTGTCCCCGAGGAAGGCCACGAACGCGCTGCGCACACCGAACAGGCGGCGGGCGGTTCGGCAGACGGCCTCGAAATGCGGCTCTGACGGCGTGCCGACGATCGCGAGGGCCTCGAGGGCCGCGAGCCGCTCGCCTTCAGGGTCCAGCTGTGTGTTCACGGACGGACTCCCGGCGCGGACCGGCGGATCGGCCGGAGCCGAGCGATGCCGCGCCTAGCGCCCCGTTTCAAGCGCGCCCGCCTGCGGCGTGCCCGCGCGCAGCCGCGCGGCCTCGAGCGCCCAGACCATGCCCAGCATCATGTAGACATGGCGCCACTTCTCGATATCGATCTGAAAGGCCTGCAGGAAGAACATCAGCAGCGCCGGCCAGACGATCTGGGCGTGCGCCCGGACCGGCGACGGCCGCGCCAGGAGCCGGAACCCGACGAGTCCGGTGGTCACGACGAGGCCGATGAACACCGCGCCCCCGAGCCAGCCGCCGTTGGCGAAGGAGCCGATATAGGAATTGTGCGGCTCGAGCCCGAAGGTCAGGCGCCAGTGCATCGGCCCCATTCCGAACGGCCGCTCCAGCAGCATGGCGAAGCCGCGGATCTGGTTGCCGAACCGGCCGGTCTCGCCCTGATCGTAATCCTGGGTCAGGGCCGCTCGGGTCTCGAACATCTTGTGCACGTGATCGACCGAGAGCAGCCCGATCACCGCGACGGTGCCCAGGACGACCGTCGCGAGGGTCAGGAGCACGATGCGGCGGCGCAGGCGCGGCGACGCGCTGCCGGCATAGACGGATCCGACCATCAACAGCACCGCGACGACGCTCCCGCCCCACGAGCCGCGCGAGAACGACAGGAAGATGCCGGCCACGATGATCAGCAGGCCGACAAGGGACACCAGCGGCCGCCTGGCCGAACCGGTGAGCAGGCCGTGCATCAGGTAGAGGGCGCCGAGCGTCAGGAACGAGCCGAACACGTTCGGGTCCTGGAAGGTGCCCGATGCCCGGTCGTACTTGTAGAACAGGTCCTCGATCCCCAGCCATTGCAGGTAGCCGACGATGCCCAGCGCCGCCGAGAACACGCAGCTCGCCGTGTAGGCCTTGAGCGCCAGCTCCATCCGGGCCTGCGTGTCGTCCGCGAAGAACATCGCGAAGAAGATGCAGGTGAGCGAGAGGTAAAGCAGCTGCACCGTCCAGGTGACCGGGAACTCCTCGTTCAGGTAGGGCAGCAGGGCCGTGACGATCGCCGTGAGGTAGAGCAGGAGAAGAACGACGAGCGGTAGCGCCCCCCGGTGCAGCCGCACGCCGAGGCAGAGCCAGAGCAGGATCGTGGGGATCGCCACCGCGTCGTAGGGGGAGGTCTCGGAGAAGGCGAAGCAGGCGAAGAAGATGAACGCCGCGAACAGCGCTTTGGCCAGCCCCTCGACGGCTCTGATGAGCGGCAATCCGCCCGCGAACCCGGACGGGGCCGGGGCTGCGGGCGCAGCGGTATGGGCCATGGATACGCGGGCTCCACGGGCCGGTTACGCTGGCCCGCACGCCCCGTGATGCCATCCAATGGTTGAGAATCGCCTTCGCGGCGGCGGGCGCGGTGTTTCGGCCGCGGCGCCGGCCCGGGCGGTCAGGCCCGGCAGGCCTCGAATTCCTCCCTGATCGCCACCGGATCGAGGTTGCGACCGATGAACACCACCCGCGAGACCCGCGGCTCGTCCGCCCGCCAGTCGCCCTGGACGTCGCCGTCGAGGATCATGTGCACGCCCTGGAAGACGAAGCGCTTCGGCTCGTTCGGGAAGGCCACGATCCCCTTGCAGCGCAGGATGTCCGGCCCCTGGACTTGGGTGAGGTTGGAGATCCAGGGCATGAACTTTTCCGGATCGACTTCGCCATCGATCTTCGCCGAGATCGACTTGATGTCGGAATCGTGATGGTGGTGGTGCCCCTCCTCCAAGAAGTCGGGCTCCACGTCGAGAATCCGGTCGAGGTCGAAGGCGTTGCGCTCCAGCACGGCATCGAGGGGGACCGCGCAGTTCTGCGTGCGGTGCAGCTTGGCGAGCGGGTTGATGGTGCGGATCTCGGCCTCGACGCGGTCGAGATCGGCCGGCGCGACGAGGTCGCTCTTGTTGAGCAGGATCACGTCCGCGAAGGCGATCTGGTTGCGGGCCTCGGGGGCATCCTTCAGACGATCGGACAACCACTTGGCGTCGGCCACCGTCACGACGGCATCGAGCCGAGCGGCCTCGCCCACGTCCTGGTCGACGAAGAAGGTCTGCGCGACGGGGGCCGGGTCGGCGAGGCCGGTCGTCTCGACGATGATCGCGTCGAACTTGCCCCGGCGCTTCACCAGACCGTCCATGATGCGGATCAGGTCGCCGCGCACGGTGCAGCAGACGCAGCCGTTGTTCATCTCGAACACTTCCTCATCGGCGCCGACGACGAGGTCGTTGTCGATGCCGATCTCGCCGAACTCGTTGACGATCACGGCGTAGCGCTTGCCGTGATTCTCGGTGAGGATCCGGTTGAGGAGCGTGGTCTTGCCAGCGCCGAGGTAGCCGGTGAGCACGGTGACCGGGATCTTGCCGGCGGCTGGGGCGGGAGCGTTGCTCGTGTCGGACATGACGGCTTCTTCGATGACTGAGGCGGGGTCGGCCGGGTCTGAGCCCAGGAGCGTTGTCATATTGTAACAAATCCCGTCAAAGGAAGACGGGGTCACACGGTTTCGCGACTGGGGCGCCGGATTGATTGCCTGTCTGACAAGCTTTGCTCTACGCACGGCGTGCCGCGCGGGCTCTTCCACGCGGCACGCCATAGAAAAGCACCAGCGCTCGCATTGATGTAGGCGTCGTCCCGGCACGAATCGTACCCTCGTCAATCCGCCCGGTCTCTTGGCCCGGACCTAGAAGATCATCCGCATGGACGCCCGAAATCCGCTGGACCAGGACGAGGCCGTCACCGTGCCCGCGCGCAAGCGCCGGTGGCCTGGGTTCCTGGTCGTCGCCGTCATCCTCGCGGCCGCAGCGGGTCTCGCCTTCGCGTTCCCCGACCGGGTTCGCGAGACGGCCTCGAACCTCGTCGGCGCGCTGACCGGGCTGTTCGCGGCAGGCAATCCCGACCCGGGCATCGACGCGGAGAAGGCCGGCCCGGTCGAGCGCGTGTTCCGGCCCTCCAAGGAGCAGCGCGCCGCCTTCGAGATCCTGCCGGTCGCCAATTTGGTGTTCCGACCCGAGGGGTCCGCCGAGGGACGGATCGCCCTCAACGAGGACGACAACGTGCCGGTGGTCTCGCCCTATGCGGGCCGGGTGACGAAGGTGCTGGTCCGGGCCGGCGACGACGTAAAGGCCGGCGACGTGCTGCTGACGCTCGAGGCCACCGACATGGTCCAGGCGCAGAACGATTATCAGGCGGCCCTGAACAATCTCCAGAAGCAGCAGGCCCTGCTGAAGCTCGACCAGACCATCGCGCAGCGCCAGCAGGAACTGTTCCAGGCCCATGCCACGGCGCTCAAGGACTACCAGTCGGCGCAGAACGACGTGATCGCCGCCCAGAGTGACCTGAAGACCGCAGAGGCCGCCCTCGACGCGGTGAAGAACCGCCTGCGTCTGCTGGGCAAGACCGACGCCGAGATCGCCGCCTACGAAAAGAAGGGCACCCTGAGTTCGGAGACGCAGATCCGGGCGCCGATCGCCGGCACCATCGTGCAGCGCAAGGTCGGGACGGGGCAGTACCTCTCGGCCTCGAGCGACCCGGTCTTCGTGATCGGCGACCTCTCGACGGTCTGGCTCGTCGCCAACGTCCGCGAGAGCGAGATCCCCAAGATCCGCATCGGCCAGGAGGTCGAGGCGAAGGTGGCGGGCTTCGGCGCGCGGGTGTTCAAGGCCCGGGTGAACTATATGGCCTCCAGCCTCGATCCGGCCACGCGGCGGCTCGCGGTGCGCAGCGAGGTCGACAACCCGGACCGGGTTCTGCGCCCGGAAATGTTCGCCACCTACACGATCATCACCGGCAAGGGCGAGCCGAGCCCGAGCGTGCCGGTGGCGGCGATCGTGTACGAGGGCGACCGCACCCATGTCTGGGTGGCCCGGCCGGACGGAGCCGTGGAGGCCCGCGACATCAAGCTCGGTCTGATCAACGGCGACAACGCCCAGGTCGTCCAGGGCCTGCGCGCGGGCGAGCAGGTCGTCACCCGGGGCGCCCTGTTCATCGACCGGGCGGCCACGGGCGACAAGGCATCCTGAGCGGGGATCCGGTCCGATGAACGCCCTGATCGCCTTCTCCCTGCGCCAGCGCGTGCTGGTAGTGCTGCTGTTCGTCGTGATGCTCGGCATCGGCTACGGCGCCTACACGCAGCTCAACATCGAGGCCTATCCCGATCCGGTCCCGCCCCTCGTCGACGTGATCACCCAGAACCCGGGTCAGTCCGCCGACGAGATCGAGCGCTACATCACCATCCCCCTGGAGGTGGCGCTCGCCGGCATCCCGAACGCCCAGGTGGTCCGGACGATCTCCCTGTTCGGCCTGTCCGACGTGAAGGTCCAGTTCAACTACGAGTACACGTACGAGGAAGCGCTGCAGCGGGTGCTCAACCGCCTGTCGCAGGCGCCGACCCTGCCCAACGGCGCCACGCCGCAGATCTCGCCGACGAGCCCGGTGGGCGAGATCATGCGCTACAAGCTCGTCGGTCCGGCGGGCTACTCGCCCATGGACATGAAGACCCTGCAGGACTGGGTGCTGCAGCGCCGGTTCAAGGCGATCCCCGGCGTCGTCGACGTCACGGCCTTCGGCGGAAAGGCCAAGGAGTACGAGGTTGCGGTCGACCTGAACCGTCTCCAGGCCCAGGGCCTGACCCTGGTCCAGCTGACCACGGCGCTGAACAACGCCTCGATCAACGTCGGCGGCCAGACCCTCAACGTCGGCCAGCAATCGGCAGTGGTGCGCGGCATCGGCCTGATCCGCGACATGGACGACATCAAGGACACGATGATCAGCCTCGTCAACGGCACCCCGGTGCTGGTGCGGGACGTGGCGGAGGTGCGCGTGTCGAACGCGCCGCGGCTCGGCATCGTCGGTCACGACGATCAGCCCGACATCGTGGAGGGCATCGTGCTGATGTCCCGCGGCGGCAAGAGCCTGCCGACCCTGGAGCGGGTCGAGGCCGAGATCGACAAGATCAACAGCTCCACGGTCCTGCCGCCGGACGTGAAGATCGAGCGGATCTACGACCGGTCGGGCCTGATCCACACCACGACGCACACGGTGATGCACAACCTCGTCTTCGGCGTGGTTCTGGTCTTCGTGGTGCAGTGGCTGTTCCTCGGCTCGCTCACCAGCGCGATCATCGTGGCGGCGACGATCCCGTTCGCGCTCGGCTTCGCGATCCTGATCCTGGTGGTGCGCGGCGATTCGGCGAACCTCCTGTCGCTGGGCGCCATCGATTTCGGCCTGATCGTCGACGCCACCGTGATCATGGTCGAGAACGTGTTCCGCCACATCGCCGAGCCCGACCACGTGAAGGGCGAGGCGCCGCCCGCCGGGCTGACGGGCCGGCTCGGCACCATCGCGATCGCCGGCCACGAGGTGAACCGCGCGATCTTCTTCTCGGCAACGATCATCATCGTCGGCTTCCTGCCGCTGTTCACGATGACCGGCGTCGAGGGCCACATCTTCGGCCCGATGGCCAAGACCTACGCGTACGCGCTGCTCGGCGGCCTGCTCGCGACCTTCACGGTCTCGCCCGCCCTCTCCGCGCTGATCCTGCCGAAGAAATTGGAGGAGCGCGACACCCTGATCGTCCGGCTCCTGCGCATCGGCCACGAGCGCATCCTGGCTTTCGGCCTGCGCAACCGGATCCTGTCGCTCGCCGTGATGCTGGCGATCCTGCTCGTCTCGGGACTCGTGGCGCGCAACCTCGGCCTCGAGTTCCTGCCGCGGCTCGAGGAAGGCAACCTCTACGTGCGCGGCACGATGCCGTCCTCGATCTCGCTGGAGGCCGGCAACGCCTACGTCCAGCGCATGCGCAAGATCTTCCAGGAGGTCCCGGAGGTCACCACCGTCCTGTCGCACCAGGGCCGGCCGAACGACGGCACCGACGCCACCGGCTTCTTCAACGTCGAGATCCTGGCGCCGCTCAAGCCCATCGACCAGTGGCGGAAGGGGCTCGACAAGGACACGCTGATCCAGAACCTGAGCAAGCAGCTCGCATCAGAGTTCCCCGGCATCGAGTTCAACTTCTCTCAGTATATCGAGGACAACGTCCAGGAGGCCGCCTCCGGCGTGAAGGGCGAGAACTCGGTCAAGATCTACGGCAACGACCTCGCCCAGCTCACCAAGACCGCCAACGCCGTGAAGGCGGCCTTGGGCTCGGTCCAGGGCATCACCGACCTCTCGGTGTTCGAGTCGCTGGGCCAGCCGACGGTGCGGATCGACGTCGACCGCCACAAGGCCGCGCGCTACGGCCTGTCGATCGGCGACGTGAACACCACGATCCAGGCTGCGATCGGCGGCCAGACCGCGGGCGACCTCTACGAGTACGGCTCGGATCGCCACTTCCCCATGCGGGTGCGGCTCGCCAAGGAGTACCGCTCGTCGCTGGCGGGCATCCGCAACATCGCGGTCGGCGCCCAGAATCCGAATGGCGGCGTGATCCAGGTGCCGCTCTCCGAGATCGCCGACGTCGACCTCGTCTCCGGCGCCTCGTTCATCTACCGCGAGGACCAGGAGCGCTACATTCCAGTAAAGTTCTCGGTGCGCGGCCGCGACCTCGGCAGCGCCGTCATCGAGGCGCAGCGGAAGGTTGCCGAGGCGGTGGACCTGCCCCCCGGCTACCGGCTCGAATGGGTCGGGCAGTTCACCAACCTGAAGGAGGCGGCGGCCCGGCTCAGCCTCGTCGTGCCGCTCACGCTGCTGCTGATCGCGCTGCTCCTGTTCATCAACTTCTCCTCGGTGGCCGACATGCTGCTGACCCTGTCGGTGATCCCGATGGCGATGATCGGCGGCATCTTCGCCCTGGCGCTGACCGGCACGCCCTTCTCGATCTCGGCGGCGATCGGCTTCATCGCGCTGTTCGGCATCTCGACCATGGAGGGCGTGATCCTGCTCGCCTACTACAACCAGCTCCTCGAGGAGGGCTGGCGGCGCCAGGAGGCGGTTTGGCAGGCCGCCGTGGTGCGGATGCGCCCGGTGATGATGACCTGCGTCGCCGCCTGCGTCGGCCTTCTGCCGGCCGCCGTCTCCACCGGGATCGGCTCGCAGGTGCAGAAGCCGCTGGCTCTCGTGGTGGTCGGCGGCATCATCCTGGCGCCGAACCTGATCCTGGTGGTTGTCCCGGTGCTGATCTCCCTGTTCTCCCGGCGCCAGCCGAACCCGGACGCACGGGCGCGCACCGAGCATCGGGCCGCCGCGTGATCCGGTTCATGGGACGCTTCCGGCGCGTTGCAGGGCCGCCACAACGCCCGCTCCGCGCGCACAACCGCGGGACAGCTGGATTGACTTGGTTGCGCGCCGACCCGCTCTACCAGGGTCAGGTTTTCGAGGGCGGTATGGTGAGCTTTGCGCCGAACCGGTGCGGACGGGCAGCCGCTGTGCTGGCGGCCTCGCTGTCCCTGTCGGCCTGCGCGGTCGGCCCTAACTACGTGCCGCCCGAGGATCCGCCGGTCGGCCGCTACACCCGGGAGCCGCTGCAGAACCCCTCGGCGGCCGACAAGATCCGCACCCGGCAGGGCGGCTCGGCCGATCAGAGCCTCGTCTCCGGCGCCGACATTCCCGGCCAATGGTGGACCCTGTTCCACTCGAAGGCGCTGAACCGCCTCGTCGAGCAGGCGTTGGCCAACAATCCGAACCTTGAGGCCGCCCAGGCCTCGCTGCGGGTGGCGCAGCAGAACGTGCTCGCCCAGAAGGGCACGCTCTACCCGAGCCTGACCGCGACCCCGCAGATCCAGGGCGCCCTGGCGCCGGGGCTCGACCTGCAATCGCCCCTCAACAACCAGAACCAGTTCCTCTACAGCCTGTCCACGCCGCAGGCGGTGGTTTCCTACAATCCGGACGTGTTCGGCGGAAACCGCCGGCAGATCGAAACCCTGGAGGCCACCACCGAGAACCAGCGCTTTCAGCTGGAGGCAGCCTATCTCAGCCTCACGGCCAACGTCGTCGCCGCCGCGATCCAGGAGGCTTCGCTCCGGGCGCAGATCGACGCGACCCGCAAGGTGATCCAGGCGCAGACCGAGGTCCTGCAGCTCTACAACAAGCAGCTCTCCCTCGGGCAGATCGCCGGGGCCGACGTGGTGCAGCAGCAAGCGGCCCTGGCGCTGTCGCAGCAGCTGCTGCCCCCCCTGGAGAAGCAGCTCGCCCAGCAGCGCAACCTTCTGACCGCGCTGGCAGGGCGCCTGCCGTCGGACGAGATCCCCGAGACCTTCGACCTCTCCGCGCTCCGGCTGCCGACCAGGCTGCCGGTGAGCCTGCCTTCGCGGCTCGTGCAGCAGCGCCCCGACGTGAAGGCGGCGGAGGCCCTGGTTCAGCAGGCGAGCGCCGGTGTCGGCGTCGCGGTGGCCAACCGGCTGCCGCAGTTCAGCCTGACCGCGACCGGTGGATCCAGCGCCACGCGGATCGCCCAGGTCGCCAATCCGGGGGCGGCGTTCTTTACGATCATCGGGCAGGCGACGGCCCCGATCTTCGATGCCGGCACCCTGTTCCGGCGCCAGCGCGCCGCTGAGGAATCGCTGACGCAGGCCCAGGCGCAGTACAAGGCGACCGTGATCACCGCCTTCCAGAACGTCGCCGACGCGCTGCGCGCGCTCCAGGCCGACGCGAAGGCCGTGGCCGCGGCCGACGCGGCGGTCAGCGCCACGAACCAGAGCCTTGCGCTGATCCGCAAGCAGTACACGGCCGGGGCGATCACCTCCTCGCAGGTCCTGATCGCCCAGCAGGGCTATCTCTCCGCGCTGGTGACCTCGGCGGCGGCGCGCGCCACCCAGTACGCCGACACGGCGGCGCTGTTCGTGGCGCTGGGCGGCGGCTGGTGGAACCGCGCCGACGTGGCGCCGCCCCCGCCCGAGAAGGACCCGCTGAAGTTCCTGTGACGGCTTCGCGCCGCCTCAGGTGTACATCGCGATGGCGTCCTGAAGCATCTGGTCGGTGGTGCTCATGACCTTGGTGTTGGCCGTGTAGGCCTGCTGTGTCTCGATCATCTTCGAGAACTGGTCCGAGATCCCGGCATTCGACTGCTCCACGGAGCCGGCCGCGATGGTCGCGCCGTTGAGGCCGTAGCTCGGCGTGCCCGATTTGCCCGTGGCCACGTAGGTGCCGCCGTCGAGGGAGGCGAGGTTGTCCTGCATGCCGAACTGCGCCAGCGTCAGCGAGCCCAGCGCCACGGAACTGCCGTCCGCGGCCGTGCCCGTGAGCGTGCCGGCCGGCGAGACCGTGAGGCCCGACAGGGTGTTGGTGCCGGTCGGGACCTGGACGGGGGCACTCGCCGAGGGGCCGGCGAACAGGTAGTAGCCCGCGCCATTGGTGAGATAGCCGTTCGCGTCCGGAGCGAAGTCGCCGCGCCGGGTGTAGCCGGTCTCACCAGTGAAGCTCGGGCTCTGGGGCGTCCCGCTATTCTCCCGGACGATGAAGTAGCCGTTGCCCGAGATGGCGAGGTTGGTCGACACGCCGGTCGACTGCACCGTGCCCTGGATGTTGAGGCTGTTGCGCGTGCTCGACAGCACACCGCCGGCCGGCTGGGTGCCGCCCTCGGTCTGGGCCAGCATGTCGGCGAAGCTCGTCTCGGTGGACTTGAAGCCCGCCGTCTGGGTGTTGGCGATGTTCCCCGAGATGTTGTTCAGGGCCAGCGACTGCGCCGAGGCGCCGGATATCGAGTTCGAGAGCGCGGTGAAAAGGCTCATCGGGGTCTCCGTCCGCGGGACCGGCACGAGAGGCGATCCCACGGAGAGGCATAAGCGCCCGATATGGTTAACCGGCGGTGTGTAGCCGCATGTTGCTGATCGCGCCGTCGGGTCGATGGCAAGAGGTCGGCCGAACGGGCCTTCGGCGGCGTCACGCGCCGATCGCACTCAGGACGATCTCCCGCCGGTGCGGCCGGTCGCGGTGCTCGATCAGATAGATCCCCTGCCACGTGCCGAGCGCGAGGCGGCCTTCGACCAGCGGGACGGTGAGCGCCGAATCGGTGACCAGGGTGCGGATATGGGCCGGCATGTCGTCCGGTCCCTCGACGCCATGGACGTAACCGGCATGCCGCGGCGCGAACCCGTCCAGCGCGGTCATCAGATCGGTCTGGACGTCGGGGTCGGCATTTTCCTGGATGGTGAGCGACGCCGAGGTGTGCCGGCAGAACACCGTGACGAGGCCGTCCCGGATTCCGCTGCCGCGGACGAAATCCGCCACCGCCGCGGTGAAATCCGTAAATCCCTGTCCCGGCGTCGCAATGGTCAGGCGCCCGCTCGCGTGGCGCGCCACCGCGCCGGAGGCGAGCGCCTCGACCGGACCGATCCTGCCCTGTCTCATGCGGTCGTCTCCATCGGCGTCGTCCCCGGGGCGATCTCGCGCTCGCCCCGGGCGAGGATGCGTTCCAGCACGTCGATCCGGTCGGCCTCCGACGGCGGCTTGTCCCAGCGGATGCGGCTGACCCTGGGGAAACGCATCGCCACCCCCGATTTGTGCCGGGTCGAGCGCTGCACGCCCTCGAAGGCGATCTCCAGCACGAGGCCGGCCTCGCGGCCGTGGGCGACCTCGCGCACCGGGCCGAAGCGCTTGGTGGTGTTGTTGCGGACGTAGCGGTCGAGCTTGGCGAGCTCGGCATCGGTGAAGCCGTGATAGGCCTTGCCCACCGGCACCAGCTCGTCCCCGCCCTCGGGGGCCTCCCGCCAGACCCCGAACGTGTAGTCCGAGTAGAAGGACGAGCGCTTCCCGTGCCCGCGCTGGGCGTACATCATCACGGCATCGACGATGTGCGGCTCGCGCTTCCACTTCCACCACGGCCCCTTGGGCCTGCCCGGGAGGTAGGGGCTGTTCAGGCGCTTGAGCATCACGCCCTCGATGGCGTCCGCATCCGCGCCGGCGCCCACCGACGCCGGATCCGCCCGGGCGGCCGCCAGCGCCTCCCAGTCGGCGAAGGGCACCAGCGGAGAGATGTCGATCCGCGCGTGGTCGAGGCGCGTGACCAGGGCCTCCAGCTTCTGCCGCCGGGCTGCGAAAGGCTCTACGCGCAGGTCGTCGCCCTCCAGCGTGAGGAGGTCGTAGGCCCGCACGTGGGCCGGAAACTCCTCCAGGAGCTTCCCCGTCACGGCCTTCCGGTTCAGGCGCTGCTGGAGCACGTTGAAGCTCTGCACGCGTCGCTCTCGGAGGATCAGCAGTTCGCCGTCCAGCGACCCGGTGAAGGTGATGGCCTCGGCGAGATCCGGGAACGCCCCGGTGATGTCCTCGCCGGTGCGGGAATAGATCTTTCCGACCTGCACCCCCGCCCGGTCGCGGCCGCCGACGAGCTGGACACGGATGCCGTCCCACTTCCACTCGGCCGAGAAGGCGTCGGGCTCCAGCTTCTCGAGATCGGCCTCCTCCTCGATCGGATGCGACAGCATCGGCGGTCGGAACGGGGCGGGGTTGAGGGTCTCGGGGCGCTCGGCCCGGCCCTCGACCCAGGCGAACAGGGTCTCGAAGGGCGGCGTCAGACCGTGCCAGACCTCCTCCACCGCGTCGGCCTCGTGGCCGCCCAGTGCGCCCACCGCAGTCTTGGCGAGCCGCGCCGAGACACCGACCCGCAGGTTGCCGGTAACGAGCTTCAGGAGCGCCCAGCGCCCGGTCTCGTCGAGGGCGTCGAGCCAGTCCGCGAGATGGCGGGGCAGTTCGCGCTTGGGGATGGTCGCCAGCGTCTCGACGACCTCCGCCAGGGTCGGGACATGCGGCGGCGGGTTGTTGTGGCCGGAGCCCGGCTCCCGCGGTGCCTCCATCGGCCCCGGCCAGATCAGCGCCGTGGTCTCGGCGAGGTCGCCGACGTAATTGTGCGACAGCCGGAACAGCACCGGATCGATCCGCTCCTCCACCAGCCCGCGGATCAGCGCCGGCTTGGCCTCGCGAAAGCTCAGCGTGCCGGTCATGGCGCCCAGCGCGTAGCCCCTCTCGGGATCGGGCGTGCGCGCAAAGAAATCCTGGAGCATCCGCAGCTTGGCGTTGCGGCGGGGCTCGTAGGCGAGGCGGTCGAGGAGCTTGGCGAAGTCGTTCACGCCGCCGCCTCCGTCCCGGAACCCGCCTCTGCGGCGCCCGGCTCGGCTTCGCCGTCGTCGCCATAGCCCAGCAGGTGCAGCGGCTTCGCCTTGATGCCCTGCGTCCCGCACCAGTGGACCAGCGCGTCCTCCTGCCCGTGCGTCACCCAGACCTCCTCGGCGCCGGTGTCGCGGATGGTGCGGCACAGGTCCGGCCAGTCGGAATGGTCGGAGATCACCAGCGGCAGCTCGACGCCCTTCTGGCGCGCGCGCGCGCGCACCCGCATCCAGCCCGAGGCGAAGCAGGTCACGGGATCGGGAAATTTCCGCGACCACAGGTCCTGGATCGACGAGGGCGGGCAGATCACGATCGCCCCGTGCAGGTCCTTGCGCTCGGCGGCCACCACCTTCGGCGTGTCGCCGAGGGGCAGGCCCTCGTCCTTGTAGAGGGCGGTCAGCTTCTCCATCGCCCCGTGCAGGTGGATCGGCCGGTCCCAGCCCTCCTCGCGCAGCAGCGCCATCACCCGCTGCGCCTTGCCGAGGGCGTAGGCGCCGACGATGTGCGCCCGCTCCGGGAACAGTGACACCGAGTCGAGGAGCTTGCGGACCTCGCCCCGCGTGTCGGGATGCGTGAAGACTGGAAGCCCGAAGGTCGCTTCGGTGATGAACACGTCGCAGGGCACCACCTCGAAGGGCAGACAGGTCGGATCCGGCGCGCGCTTGTAGTCGCCCGAGACGACCACGCGTACGCCCTCCCGCTCGATGGCGATCTGCGCCGAGCCGAGGACGTGGCCGGCGGGCGCGAAGCGGACGGTGACGTCACCGATGCGGATCGGCTCGCCGAGTTGTGCTTCCTGCCGCTGGCGGCAGAAATCCGCGCCGTAGCGCACCGCCATGATCCGCAGGGTCTCGGGGGTCGCCAGGACGTGGCCGTGGCCCGACCGGGCATGATCGGCATGGCCGTGCGTGATCAGCGCGCGCTCCACCGGCCAGGTCGGATCGACGTGGAATCGGCCGAGAGGGCAGTAGAGACCCTCGCGGGTCAGGGTGAGGAGATCGCTGGCTCGTATCGGCATCGGGTCCGTGCTGCCGGTGGAATCCGCCGGTGGCCCCGGTATATAGGCGCCCCCGATCCGGCAGACGCATGGCCTCGCAGCTCAGTTCCGGCGACCTCCTCGCCGACCGCCGCTACCGATACGCGGAGGCCTGTCTGGCCGAGGGCGACCATGCCGTGGCCGCCGACCTCGCGGAGCAGGCCCTGGAGATCGCCCCGCGCTACGCACCGGCCTGGCTGCTCCTGGGCCGGGCGCGGGAGGGGCTGGCCGCAGCCGGCGCCGATCCGGCGGCCCTGGGTGCCGCGGCGCGCGCCTACGCCCGCGCCCTCGACTGCGACCCCGACGACACGCTGGGCGTGCGCCCCCACCTCGTCCGCCTGGGCGTCAGCGACGGCCTCCCGGCCCTCTCGGCTGCCCATGTCAGGGCTCTGTTCGACGGCTACGCACCGCGCTTCGAGCGTCATCTCGTGGACGGCCTGGGCTATGTCGGCCCGCGGCTCGTCCGCGACGCCCTGCCGCCGGTCCCGCCGAGCTTCACGGTCGCCCTCGACCTCGGATGCGGCACCGGCCTGATGGGCGCCGCCCTGCGGGACCGGATCGACCATCTCGTCGGGATCGATCTGTCGCCCGGGATGCTGGCGCTGGCGCGGGCCAAATCCTGGCAGGGCCGCCCGCTCTACGACCRCCTGATCGCGGGCGATCTCACGCACGTCCTGTCCGAGATCCCTGCAGGCTCCGCCGATCTCTGCCTCGCCGCCGACGTCCTGATCTACGTGGCGGATCTCGGTCCCCTTCTGGGGGAGATCGGCCGGGTCCTGCGGCCCGGCGGACTCGCCGCCGTCACGGTACAGTCCCACGACGGCGTCGGGTCGATCCTCGGTGAGGACGGACGCTACGCCCACGCGGACGGGTACATCGCCGCGACCGCCGCGCGCTCCGGACTGGACGTCCTGACCCTGCAACCCGCGTCAGTCCGGCGCGAGGCCGGCCGGCCTGTGCCGGGCCGCGTCGTTGTGTTGCGCCGCACAGCGGCATGAAACCGCTGGGCTGTTCGTCCATTGTCAGTCGGCCGCGACAGGCGTGGCCGCTCGATCGGGGGATCAGCATGGCGGATTACGGCAACAGGACGGGCGGCGGGGCGTCGGAGCGGAAGCCCGAACCGCCTGCCGACAAGTCGTTCCCGGCCGATCCCCGAACCCGAATCCCCTTCGCGATCGCACTGGCCGCACTCGCGGGCTGCGCCGATTCCATCGGGTTCCTGGAATTCTCGCAGCTGTTCATGTCGTTCATGTCCGGCAACACCACGCGCTTCGGCGTCGCGGTGTCCAATGGCGACTGGGAGAATGTCACCCGGGTTGCCAGCACCATCAGCATCTTCTGCTTCGGCGCCTTCCTGGGCACGCTGATCGCCGCCTGGGTCGGCCGCTGGCGCCTCGCCGTCCTGCTGACGCTCCAGGCGCTGCTGCTCGCGGGCGGCCTGCTGATGCCCTGGGGCACCTTCGCCTATCCGCTGCACGCCTACCCGATCGTCCTGGCCCTGGGGCTCCAGAACGCGACACTGCAGGACGACGGCGGCCGCTCCCTCGCTCTGACCTACGTCACCGGTGCGGTCGTCCGTTTCGGCACCGGCTGCGCCAACCTTCTGCTCGGCACGGTCGCCCCGTCGTTCTGGATCCAGGCGCCCCTCTGGGCCGGGCTCACCACCGGCGCGGTAGTGGGCGGTCTGCTGGACATCCGCTACGGCGAATCGGCCTTCCTGTTTCCCGCGGCGCTGGCCGCCATCCTGGCCCTGATCGCGATCGTGCTGACGATCGCCAAGCCCGGCAGCACCCTCGTGGCGGGCTCCTCGCCGGCCCCGGATGCCAGCCCGAAGGCCGCGATCATCGACGCGATCCACTGAGCGACCGCTTCGACCGCCCGGGTCAGCCGTCGGAATCCCGGATGCTGCCGCGGCCCTGCTTGATCGTGGCGCGGTTCTTCTTGGCGCCGATGCGCCGCTCCTGCGAACCCCGCGTGGGCTTCGTCGGGCGGCGGATCGGCGGGGGCGGCTTGGCGGCCTCGGCAACGAGGTCGACGAGGCGCTGGAGGACGTCGGCGCGATTGCGCTCCTGGGTCCGGTGCCGCTGCCCGCTGAGCACCAGGACGCCGTCCTTGGTCATCCGCCGCCCGGCGAGCCGCACCAGATTCGCCTTGACCCGGTCATCCACGGACGCCGACGCGAGCACGGCCCAGCGGAGCTGAACCGCCGTCTCGACCTTGTTGACGTTCTGGCCGCCCGCGCCCGAGGCGCGCATGAAGGACAGGTCGATCTCGGCCTCGTCGATGGCGATGCGCGGCGTCACCCGCAGGGACATGGCGGCCTCCCGACCCCGGTGGTGTGCACAGGGCGTGTCCGCCCATCCGGCACGAGGCCGGCGGTCAGGCGGATGCAGATCGGGGTCCCCATGGCCATATCCCGGTTCCTGTCTCCGCGCCTGGCGCGGGCCGCCGACCCGCCAAGTCCCCACAAGCGCGATCGGGCGACCCGGTGGCGAGCAACGCGCTTGCGTACGCCGCCGCCCACGGTGCTGCCTGCGCGCAGGGCCGGCGACGCCTCCCGAACCCTCTTCCGGACCAAGACCCGGACCGCCTCCCCGCCGACGCGGCGTTCGCGGTTCAGGCGGCCTCGGCGGGTGTGCGCGCGCGCAGGGCGAGGGCGTGAAGTCCCCGCTTGAACGCGTCATCGAGCAACGCGTTCACCAGCCGGTGCCGCTCCACGCGGCTCTTGCCCTCGAACGCCGCCGCGACGATGTCGAGCCGGTAATGGGTCTCGCCGCCCGGCCGTGCCCCGGCATGTCCGGCATGCAGATGCGACTCGTCGATCACGTCGAGGCGCGCCGGCGCGAGCTGCTCCCGCAATCGCGCTTCCATCCAATCCCGGAGCGTGCCGTTCCCGTTTGCACCGTCAGCCATCGCGTCGCATCCCTGCCATCCGTCAAGCCCGATCTCGCGCATGCGTCATCAGGCCCAGTGCCCTTGTGTCTCAGGTCCGCCCCCTCATAATCGGCCCGTCATGGATCTCAACTCGCGCCTGTTCGACAGCATCCGGATCAAACCATCCTGCGACGAGCCGAAGGCCTCGGCTGCGGCCGAGGCGGTCTGCGAGAGCCCGGGCTGCACCCAGCCGGGCCTGCATCGGGCGCCGAAGGGCCGGAAGGCGGAAGGTCAGTACTGGCGCTTCTGCATCGACCATGTCCGCGCCTACAACGCCACCTACAATTACTTCGACGGCATGAACGATGCCGCCGTGCAGGCCTACCAGAAGGACGCGATCATCGGGCACCGGCCGACCTGGGCGATGGGCGTGAACCGGGCGGGCGAGGCCAAGCCGGCCGACGAGCCGCCGCGGGACTGGGCCTATGTCGACCCGCTGGGCATCCTGCGCGGCGAGGGCGTGGGCGACGCGCGCCGGCGTGCCCGCCAGCCGGAGCCGCAGAAGCCTCGACACTCGGCCGCGGTGCGCCGCGCCCTCGACGTCATGGGGCTGGAGGACGGCGCGGACACGGCCGCCATCAAGGCGCAGTACAAGGCGCTGGTGAAGCGCTTCCACCCCGACGCCAATGGGGGCGACCGCTCGTTCGAGGAGCGGCTGCGCGACATCATCCGCGCCCACGACGTGCTGCGCGGGGCCGGCCTCTGCTGAACGGCACGAAGGATGCAGGCCGGACTGGTATCAGGATAGGGGAAACCGCGCGGCGACACCCTATATGGAGGCTGTGCCTGTCGGTGGCGCCCCGGCGCCCGGCCGTTTAAGGATGGCGCCGCCCCGCCGCGGAGGCCCGGCTCGACGTTCTTCCGCGCGGATGCTTCACTCTTGGAAGTGGAGCGCCCGCGCCTCACGAGGTTCCGAATGCTCTCTGACGATACGCCCGCCGCGCTGCCCGACCGCACCGTTTCCGTCCGCGAGGTCTTCGGCATCGATCTCGACCTTCAGGTCCCGGCCTATGCCGAACCCGAGGAACACGTTCCCGATCTCGATCCGGACTACATCTTCGACCGGGAGACGACGTTGGCCATCCTGGCCGGCTTCGCCCGCAACCGCCGCGTGATGGTCACCGGCTATCACGGCACCGGCAAGTCGACCCATATCGAGCAGGTCGCCGCCCGGCTGAACTGGCCGTGCATCCGCATCAACCTCGACAGCCACGTCTCCCGCATCGACCTGGTCGGCAAGGACGCCATCGTCCTGCGGGACGGCAAGCAGGTGACGGCCTTCCAGGACGGCATCCTGCCCTGGGCGCTGCAGAACAACGTGGCCCTCGTCTTCGACGAATACGATGCCGGCCGGCCGGACGTGATGTTCGTGATCCAGCGGGTGCTGGAGCTGTCGGGCCGCCTGACGCTGCTGGACCAGAAGCGCGTGATCCGCCCGCACCCGGCCTTCCGGCTGTTCGCCACCGCCAACACGGTGGGGCTGGGCGACACGTCGGGCCTCTATCACGGCACCCAGCAGATCAACCAGGGCCAGATGGATCGCTGGTCGATCGTCACGACCCTGAACTACCTGCCGCACGACCGCGAGGTCGACATCGTGCTGTCCAAGGCGATCCATTACCGGGGCGACCAGGGCCGCGACATCGTCAACCGGATGGTGCGCGTGGCGGATCTCACCCGCAACGCCTTCATGAACGGCGACCTCTCCACCGTCATGAGCCCGCGCACGGTGATCACCTGGGCCGAGAACGCCGACATCTTCAAGGATATCGGGTTCGCCTTCCGGGTGACCTTCCTCAACAAGTGCGACGAGCTGGAGCGGACGCTGGTGGCCGAATTCTACCAGCGCGCCTTCGGCAAGGAACTGCCCGAGAGCGCGGTGAACGTCGCGCTGAGCTGACCCGCATGGAGGACGCGATGGCGCATCCGACCCCGACGCGCGAGGACGCTCAGGCGCCTGCGCACGCACGGGTGCGGACGCGCTATGCGGACGATCTCTACACCTGGGTCCAGGAGCAGGTGGCGCTGCTCCGCGCCGGCCGGGTGGACGCCCTCGACCTCGACAATATCGCCGAGGAGCTGAGCGACGTGGGCCTGAGCGAGTCTTACCGGCTCCAGAGCGCAGTCGAGATCATCCTTCTGCACATGCTGAAATGGGATCATCAACCGGCGCGGCGGAGCCGCAGCTGGGCTCTCAGCATCGCCGAGCATCGGGAGCGCGCCCTCATACAGATGCGGAAGAGTCCGGGCTTGAAGGCGAGCCTCGACGAGATCCGGCACGACGCGTTCCGTCTCAGCCGCCTCGGAGCGGCCCGGCAGATGAAGCCGTCGCCCAAAACCCTGCCCGCGGACTGTCCCTACAGCTGGGACGAGATCCTGAACCGCCCCTTCGCGTTCGAGGACGACCGGTAGCGCTGATGTCCATCTCCAACCGCAAGCCCGGCGAGCGCCGCGAACCCGTGGCCGAGCCCCTCAAGCGCTCCGTGGCCGGGTGCCTGCGCGCCATCGCCCGGCGTTCCGAGGTCGAGGTCACCTACGCGACCGACCGGCCGGCGCTCACCGGCGACAAGGCTCGCCTGCCCGAGCCCCCACGCAAGCTGTCGGCGCAGGACGTCGCGGTGCTGCGCGGCAACGCCGACGCCATGGCGCTGCGCCTCGGCTGCCACGACGTCGCCGTCCACCGCCGCCTCGCCCCCGAGAACGCCCCCGCCCGCGCGGTCTACGACGCAGTCGAGCAGGCCCGGGTCGAGGCGATCGGCTCCCGCCGGATGGCGGGCGTCGCCAGCAACATCACGGCGATGCTGGAGGACCGCTACCACCGCGGCGGCAAGTACGAGACCATCACCGACCGGGCCGACGCCCCGATGGAGGACGCCGTCGCCCTGATGGTGCGTGAGCGCCTGACCGGTCAGAAGCCGCCCGAGGCCGCCACCAAGATCGTCGAGCTGTGGCGCGAGCATATCGAGGCCAAGGCCGGCAAGAACCTCGACGGGCTGATCGGCTCGATCGAGGACCAGCGCAAGTTCGCCCGCTCGGTGCGCGAGCTGCTCACGTCGCTGGACATGTCGGACGAGACGCCGTTCGACGCCGAGGACGACGAGAACGACGACGAGAACGACGCCCAGGACGACGAGCAGAACCCGAGCGAAGGCGATTCGGAGGAGAAGAGCCAGGGCGAGCGCGCCGAGATCGAGACCTCCGAGGAGGCCTCCGACGAGATCGAGGAGGGCGCACAGGAATCCGCCGACGCGCCGTCGGGCGAATTGCCGGAAGAGGCCGAGGATGCGGAATCCGAGGAGGCTTCGGAAGCGTCGCGCCCGCCGCAGAAGCAGGGCAACGAAGCGCGCGGGCCGGAGTACAAGGTCTTCAACGGCCGGTTCGACGAGGTGATCCACGCCGAGGAATTGTGCGACGCCGAGGAGCTGTCGCGCCTTCGCTCCTACCTCGACAAGCAGCTCTCCCATCTGCAGGGCGTGGTCGGCCGCCTCGCCAACCGGCTGCAGCGGCGCCTACTCGCCCAGCAGAATCGCGCCTGGGATTTCGACCTGGAAGAGGGCCAGCTCGATCCGGCCCGGTTGGTCCGCGTGGTCATCGACCCCTACCAGCCCCTCTCCTTCAAGCAGGAGAAGGACACGAACTTCCGCGACACGGTCGTCACGCTGCTCCTCGACAATTCGGGCTCGATGCGCGGCCGGCCGATCACCGTGGCGGCGACCTGCGCCGACATCCTGGCGCGGACGCTGGAGCGCTGCGGCGTGAAGGTGGAGATCCTGGGCTTCACCACCCGGGCCTGGAAGGGGGGCCAGAGCCGCGAGGCGTGGCTCGCCGCCGGCAAGCCGCCGAATCCGGGTCGCCTGAACGACCTGCGCCACATCGTCTACAAGTCGGCGGACGCCCCCTGGCGGCGGGCGCGGAAGAATCTCGGGCTGATGATGCGCGAGGGACTGCTCAAGGAGAACATCGACGGCGAGGCGCTGGACTGGGCGCACAAGCGCCTGCTCGGGCGGCCGGAGCAGCGCAAGATCCTGATGGTGATCTCGGACGGCGCCCCGGTGGACGATTCGACCCTGTCGGTGAATGCCGGCAACTACCTGGAGCGGCACCTGCGCTGGATGATCGAGGAGATCGAGACCCGCTCGCCGGTGGAACTCCTCGCCATCGGGATCGGCCACGACGTGACGCGGTATTACCGCCGCGCCGTGACGATCATCGACGCCGAGGAACTCGGCGGGGCGATGACCGAGAAGCTGGCCGAACTGTTCGAGGAGAACGGCGACGCGGCCCCGACGGGCCGGATGCTGCGCGGGGCGAGCGGGCGGCGGTAATCAGGTCCCGCTCTGCCGCGCGCAATAGACGATCCGTGTTCGCAGCTTGGACGTCGAAGCCCCCTCCGTCATCACGAGCGCAGCGAAGTGACCCAGGGCAGCGCGGGGCTTGTCAGCGTGGCGCCGCCTGGATTGCTTCGCTCCGCTCGCAAAGACGACGCAGGGACATCAGCCGGAAATTGACGGCAGCCTGCGGCCGAGCTTTGGATTGCCTGGACTGGCATGTCTGCCGCATACGCGCGTAAAACCGCCGCGGCCTTCATGGCCACGGCGGTTGAAACCATCCGGTCAAGAACGGTGAAGCGCGAAGACTCAGGCCGCGACGGCCGGGGTCTCGGCGAGCTTCTTGTGGATCTCGCGCTTCAGGAGGCGGGCGGTCTGAGACAGGTCGCCCTCGCCGGCCTTGATCAGGAAGGCGTCGAGGCCGCCGCGGTGCTCCACCGAGCGCAGGGCGTGCGCGGTGACCCGCAGGCGGACGCGCTTGCCCAGCGCGTCGGACTGCAGGGTGACGTTGCACAGGTTCGGCAGGAACCGGCACTTGGTCTTGTGGTTCGAGTGGCTCACGAGGTGGCCGACCTGAACGGCCTTGCCGGTGAGTTCGCAGCGGCGCGCCATGATGACTTACGATCCCGTCTCGTTCCGCTCAAGGAGGACCTGGTCGCGACCGGCGCGATCATCGTCGCATCGGGCAACGCCCAGTGCGTGTTCCAGGTCCGGCGGAGTCCTGTTGAAGGCGCGAGCCTATAGGCGACGGAGGCGTGCCCCGTCAAGGTGCCGGCCGACGGACGCGCCGCCCGGCCGCCCAACGGTCTGTTAACCACGATGCCGGGATATAGCCTTCTTTCACCCGCAGGAAGGTGCCTCTCCCTGCTTCGGGCGTCGAGGGGATGCCGCCGAGCGGGTGTGTTCGAGAGGGCGCGTTCGAGAGGGTATCTTGGACCGCCTGTCCTGGGATGCGATCCGGATCATGAGCGCCACGCCCGTCCGTCGGATGATCAAGCCTGTGACGAAGCCCGGGATCGGGCGCCTCGCCGGCAGCCTCCTCGCCGTCGCCGCTCTCGCGGGACCGGCCGATGCCGGCACGCGCCGGCCGCGTTCGAAGTCGGCGGCGGCGGCGCCCGCGACTGTCGCGGTCGATTACGGCATCAACCTCGCGGGCCTGCCGATCGGCACCGCGCGCCTGGCCGGGGCCTTCGAGCGCGACCGCTACGTGATGGACGTGTCGGCGGTGCTCACCGGGCTCGTCGGCGCGATCACCGGCGGCAAGGGCTCGGCCCGGGCCTCCGGAACCTTCGCGGCGGCGCCGCAGCCGGGTGCTTTCTCCATCGCGACGCACACCGCGAGTTCCGGGATCGCCGTGCGCATGGCGCTGGCGCGTGGGAACGTGGTGCAGGCCGAGATCACCCCGCCCCTCGTCGACATGCAGGACCGCGTGCCGGTCACGGCCGCCAACAAGCGCGGCATCATCGATCCGGTCAGCGCCCTGCTGATGCCCACCCAGGGGCGCGGCGAGCCGCTGGACCCGGAGAACTGCAACCGGACCCTTCCGGTCTTCGACGGCGCGACCCGCTTCAACGTGGTACTGAGCTACGCCGAAACCCGCCCGGTGCAGAAGCCGGGCTATGCCGGCCCGGTCCTCGTCTGCACGGCCCGCTACCAGGCGGTGGCCGGCCACCGCCCGGACCGGCCGGGGGTGAAGTTCATGGAGGAGAACCGCGAGATGTCGGTCTGGCTCGCACCCGTCGAGGGGACGCGTGTCCTGATCCCGCTCCGCATCTCGGTGCTCACCACGATCGGCACCAACATCATCGAGGCGACGCGCTGGACCCAGGGCAGCACGGTGGGGACGGCGGGAGCCGGTTCCGCGAACGTCGCGCAGGCAAGCCTGCCCGAGCAATAGAGGCCTTTGACCGGAAGCCTTTTTCCCGGCACTCCCGCCCGGCGCGGCAGCCGCGCCAGGGAGGTCAGCCAGTGCCGAAGGGCTACATCATCGTCCGGATGACGGTCACCGACCCGGACACATACAAGGCGTACGCCGCCATGGCCTCCGAGGCCATGCGCAAGTACGGCTGCACGCCCCTCGTGCGCGGCGGGCGCAGCGAGGCGCTGGAAGGCGAGGCCCGGCCGCGCAACGTCGTCCTGGAGTTCGAGTCCTACGAGGCGGCGCGGGCCTATTATTTCTCGCCAGAGTATCAGGCGGCGATCGAGAAGCGCCGGCCGGCGGGCATCGGCGAGGTGGTCCTGGTCGAGGGGGTGGACTGAGTCACCCGCGTCGGCTGGTCAGGCCGCCAGCGGGGCCTGACCGTAATGCGTTGCGTAAGCGTTCTCCACCGCCGGTATGATCTCGACGATCGAGAACCAGCGGTCCCAGAACGCCGTCTCGCGCAGGGCCTCGACGACGAGTTCGTAGGCGTGGTGGTCGGCGGCCTCCCAGACCCAGAGGTCGGTCAGCCGGGCGGTGTAGAACTCGGCGTCGTAGAAGCGGAGCCGCACGGCGTCGGCGTGACGGCGCAGGATCGGCTCGAAAGCCTCGCGCAACCGCGCGAAGCGATCGTCGATCGGCATGGCGAGCCAGTCAGGGGATGTCTTCACCAGCATGAAGACGGTGAGCTTGGTGTCGAAGGTCGTGTCGGACATGGGGTTCTACGCTCCATGGGTCTGTCGGAACGCCGCCATGGTGCCGCTGGCCGGGGCGGCGGTGAACTCGCATTCATGACGGCGTCGCGGGCGCGCCGGCCGGTGCTCAAGCCCCGGAAAAGTCCGGGGCAATCGCGCTCCGCCGAGACGGTTCGGACCATCCTGGAGGGCGCGGCTCGCGTTCTGGAGGAGCGCGGCCTCGACGGGTACACGACCAACGCCGTCGCCGAGCGGGCGGGCGTATCGATCGGCTCGGTCTACCAGTACTTCCCCAGCAAGGAGGCCCTGACCGCGGCCCTGGTGGCGCGGGAGACCCGCCTGCTGATCGAGGCCGTGCGGGCCGCGCAGGGCGCACCGACCTCGGAGGACGGGCTTTCCCGGATCGTCCGGGCCTGCGTCGCCCACCAGTTGGCGCGGCCGCGTCTCGCGCTGTTGCTCGACCGCGAGGAGAGTCGGCTCCAGCTCGCCGACATCCTGGGCGACGTCGCCCGGGACCTGACGGCCACGCTGCGGGTGCTGCCGACGCGCCTCCGCGCCGATCCGCCGACGGACCCCGAGACGGCCGCGGGCGACCTCTTCGCGCTCGTGCGGGGCATGGTCGATGCCGCGGGCGAGCGCGGCGAGCGGGATGGCGATGCCCTGGCGAACCGCGTCCTGCAGGCGGTGTTCGGCTATCTCGGTCTGCCGCGGTCCCGGACGTGAACCCTCATGGGTTTTCAAGAATCTTCATGGTCCGGGCGATAATGCGCCGATGCGCCAGTTTCTTCTCCGAATCGCCCTTGCCTCGGTTGCGCTCCCGGGAGCGGCCGCCGCGCAGCCGCTGACCGCCGGCACGGCAGGGTCGAGCTGCGGCGGCGACGCCTTCTCGTCGGCCGAGGTCGTCGAGCACCGCGCACCGCGCCGCGGCCCCCTCGTGGCGATTCCCGATACGCTCTGCGCCGATGTCGCACCCCAGCCGGGGACGCCCACGACGCAGATCGACATCTATCCGCAGATCGTGCCGCAGGTTGGACCTGGCGGCGGCGGCATCCCATATGAAGGCGGACCGCTTCGGCCCTATCGTCCCTGACGCGACCGGCCGACCCAGCCTCCTCCCGCCCGCGCCGCGACGGCGCCGCGACGGCCTTCCCGTCCGAAGGAACCGCCGACCATCGACGCGCTGCTCCGCCCCACGCCCAGCCGCTCGCTGCCCCGTGACGTCCGCGCCCGCGGCGTCACGGCGGTCCTCGGGCCAACAAACACCGGCAAGACGCATCTCGCGATCGAACGGATGCTCGCGCACCCGACCGGGATGATCGGGCTGCCCCTGCGGCTCCTCGCCCGGGAGGTCTACCTGCGCGTCGTCGCCAAGGTCGGCCCCGAGAAGGTCGCGCTGGTCACGGGCGAGGAGAAGATCAAGCCGGACCGGCCGCGCTACTGGATCTGCACCATCGAGGCGATGCCCCGCGACCTCGACGTGGCCTTCGTGGCCATCGACGAGATCCAACTCGCCGCCGACATGGACCGCGGCCACGTCTTCACCGATCGGCTGCTCTACGTCCGCGGCCGGGAAGAGACCCTGCTGATCGGCTCCGCGACCGTGCTGCCACTGGTCCAGAGCCTGATCCCGAACGTCCACACCACGACCCGGCCGCGGCTCTCGCAGCTGACCTTCGCGGGGGAGAAGCGGCTGTCACGCCTGCCGCGGCGCACCGCGATCGTCGCGTTCTCGGCCGAGGAGGTCTACGCGATCGCCGAGCTGATCCGCCGCCAGCGGGGCGGGGCCGCGGTAGTGCTGGGCGCCCTGTCGCCGCGGACCCGCAACGCCCAGGTCGAGATGTACCAAGCCGGCGACGTGGACTACCTCGTCGCCACCGACGCGGTCGGGATGGGCCTCAACCTCGACGTCGATCACGTCGCCTTCGCGGCGAACTGGAAGTACGACGGCACCCGCTTCCGCAAGCTCACCCCCGCCGAGATGGGCCAGATCGCCGGCCGCGCCGGGCGCCATCTCGCCGACGGCACCTTCGGTTCCACCGGGCGCTGCCCGCCCTTCGAGGCGGAACTGGTGGAGCGGCTGGAGAGCCACGATTTCGACCCGCTGCGCATCCTGCAGTGGCGCAACCCGGATCTCAGCTTCGGCAGCCTGGAGGGCCTTCAGGCGAGCCTCGACGAGCACCCGCGCGAATCGGGCCTGACCCGCGCCCCCATGGGCGAGGACCAGCAGGCCCTCGAGATCCTCATGAAGGAGGACGACATCCGCGACATGGCACGGAGCGCCGCCACGGTGCGGCGGCTCTGGGACGTCTGCGGGGTGCCGGACTACCGCAAGGTCCATCCGCAGGTGCACGCCGACCTGGTGGCGCAGCTCTACCGCTTCCTCATGAAGGGCATGGCCGGGCGGATCCCCGACACGTGGTTCGCCGAGCAGGTTGCGATGATCGACCGGACCGACGGCAACATCGATACCCTGTCCCGCCGGATCGCCCAGGGACGCACCTGGACGTTCGTGGCGAACCGTCCCGATTGGTTGCGCGACCCGGAACATTGGCAGGGCGAGACTCGTCGGGTAGAGGACAGGCTGTCCGACGCCCTGCACGAACGCCTCGCGAGCCGCTTCGTCGATCGGCGCACAAGCGTCCTGATGCGGCGCCTGAGAGAGAACACGATGCTCGAAGCCCAGATCACCGCCGACGGTGACGTCACCGTCGAGGGTCAGCATGTCGGCCACCTTCACGGATTCCTGTTCGTTCCCGATGCCAGCGCCGAAGGGCACGAGGCCAAGACCCTGAGGAGCGCTGCCGAGAAGGCGCTCGCCGGGGAGATCGAGGCCCGGGCCGAACGATTCGCGGCCACCGCCGATTCGACCCTCGTGCTCGCGCACGACGGCACGATCCGCTGGACCGGTGCACCCGTCGCCAAGCTCACCCCCGGCGAGAAGCTGTTCGCCCCGCAGATCCGGCTGCTGGCCGACGACAGCTTGACCGGCGCCCACCGCGAGAAGGTCGAGGCGCGTCTCGATGCATGGCTGAAGGCCTACATCGTCCGCCTCCTCGGCCCGCTCATGGAGATCGAGACCGCGGCCGACCTCACCGGTCTCGCCAAGGGCATCGGCTACCAGGTGGTCGAGGCGCTCGGCGTGCTGGAGCGCTCGAAGGTGGCGCACGAGATGCGCAGCCTCGATCAGGACGGCCGCGGCGCCCTGCGCCGCCACGGCGTCCGCTTCGGCGCCTACCACATCTTCCTGCCGGCCCTGCTGAAGCCGGCGCCCCGGACGCTCGCGGCCCAGCTCTGGGCTCTGCGCAACGGCGGCCTCGACCAGCGCGGCCTGGACGAGATCGCGCATCTCGCCGGCTCCGGCCGGACCTCGATCAAGGTCGATCGCGAGATCGCCAAGGGCCTCTACCGCGCGGCCGGTTTCCGGGTCAGCGGCGAACGCGCCGTGCGCGTCGACATCCTCGAGCGGCTCGCGGACCTGATCCGCCCCGCGATCGCCTATCGACCCGGCACGACCCCCGGGGCGGCACCGGACGGGACCGCCGACGGCGACGGGTTCGTCGCCACCGTCGGGATGACCTCGCTGGTCGGCTGCTCGGGCGAGGATTTCGCCTCGATCCTGAAGTCGCTGGGCTACAATTCGGAGACGCGCCCCGGCCCGGCCATCACGGTGCCCCTCGTCCCGGCGGCCTCCACGGCGCCGGCCACGGCGTCGGCCGAGGCCGCCTCCGACGAGGCAATCGCCGCGCAGGCGGACGCCGCCGAGCCGGTCGGCGATGAGGCCCCGGCGGCGGACCTTGCCGAGGGCGGCGCGGTCTCCGGCGACGCGGACACCGCTCCCGTCGATGGACCGGAGGCAGGCGATGCCGAGGCACCGCCCGCCGAGGTCGACGCTTCCGAGGCCGACACGACAGCTGCGGCGGCCGTCGAAGAACCTGCGGTGCAGGCCCCGGTGGAAGTCCCGCAGGCCGACGACGCTCACGCCGTGGCGGAGCAGCCGGCCGAAGCGCCCCGAGAAAGCGACGCGACCGACGAGCCCGTGGCGGCACAGGACGGGGCGGCATCCGAGCCGTCGGAGCCGGCCGGATCGGAGCCGGGCGAGCCTGCAGCTGCGGTGGACGAAGTCGCGGAGGCCGCCGGCGCGGAGGGCGCGTCGCCTGCCGAGATCCCTCAGATCGAGATCTGGCGCCTGCAGCGCCATCAGCGTCCGGCCCATCAGCGTCCGCAGAACCGCCCCCGCGGCACCGGTCGCGGTCGCGACGGGGGCCAGCAGGGCCAGCATCCGGGCCAGGGACGTCCGGAGGGCGGCCAGCAGCGCCGGGCTGAAGGCGAAGGCGGTCCGCGTCCCGGACGGGATCGTGGCCCCCGCCGCGACCGTTTCGAGGGCGGCCGGCCGGAGCGCCGGGACGACCAGCGCGGCACCGAGCAGCGCCAGGCCGGTCCGCGGCCCGATCAGCGGCCGCCCCGGCGTGAGCGTGCCCCGGATCCGGATTCGCCCTTCGCCAAGCTGGCGGCGCTCAAGGCGCAGCTCGAGGCCGGCGACGGCGGGAAGCGCTGACTCTCGCCGCCGATGCGGGAGGATCGGCAGCGGCTCGACAAATGGTTGTGGTTCGCGCGTTTCGCGCGGACCCGGTCCCTGGCCGCGCGGCTGGTATCCGACGGCTTCGTGCGGATGAACGGCAACCGGGTCGAGAACCCCGCCAAGGCCATCGGGATCGGCGACGTGGTGACGGTCGCCGCGCCGCACGCCACCCTGGCCGTGCGAGTGCTCGACCTGGGCGCGCGGCGGGGCTCGGCCCCGGAGGCGCGGCTGCTCTATGACGACCTGTCCGGGGGCACGGTGCGGGACATGCCCTCGGAGTGATGAGGCCGGGCCACAGCACCCCGGAGAGAGACCCGACGCGGACCGGATGCGGCGCCCGTGCGCTTGTCAGCCCGGGAGGCAGCGTCTAGAGCCGTTGGCTTCCGAGACCCGGCCCCGCGCCGGGCTTCACCGGCGTCCCCCTCGCAGCGCCAACCGGGCGTGCGGGCCGTCCCAGGGCTCCGCCCGGGCCAAGTCTGTTTTAGGACGAAGACATCCGATGACATACGTCGTCACCGACAATTGCATCAAGTGCAAGTACACGGACTGCGTTGAGGTCTGTCCGGTGGATTGCTTCTACGAAGGCGAGAACATGCTCGTCATCCATCCGGACGAGTGCATCGATTGTGGTGTCTGCGAGCCGGAATGCCCCGCCGAGGCAATCAAGCCGGACACCGAGTCGAACCTCGACACGTGGCTGAAGCTGAATGCCGACTACGCCAAGACATGGCCCAATATCACGCAGAAGAAGGAAGCGCCTGCCGACGCCAAGGAGTTCGACGGCAAGTCCGGAAAGCTGGAGGCGCATTTCTCGCCGAACCCCGGCAGCGGCGACTGAACCCGGCAAATCCACAGGATCTGACGCCGCCCCACGCGGAACTTCCCAATTGTAGGGAAGTTCTGCCGGCCCCGCTCAGCCGGTGACAGCTATGGCCGAGCTGCGTCATGCGAAGCCCTGATACGCGGCCAGGACATTCCTGTCTCGCCGCACCGGTGTAAAACTCTTAAGCGCCGCGCTTGGTCCGCGCGTGCGTCTTCAGGGATGCTTTGATCTGCGCACCGGATTGTGGTAGACAATCCGTCTGCCGTCGCTCGCGCCTGACGTGCTCCCTCCAGCTGAAACGCCTTCGAATTTCGTGGGTTAGGAGTAGTACGCGCTCGACCGCTGAAGGTGACTTCTGCGGACGCGCTAGGCGTTTGCACGGCCGCGCCGGGGAACGACCGGGACTTTCGCGCGTGGCGCGCGGAGTTCGGGAGCGGCGAGGCAAACCGGGTATCCCGCCCGGAAGAACACGGTTTCGCGCGGCGCCGAACGCTGCGCGCCAGTGGAGGCCCTTCTCGCATGACCACAGCCAAGAAGACGACGACCACAGGCCGGCAGGGCTTCAAGACCGGCGAGGCTGTCGTGTATCCGGCCCACGGCGTCGGTCGCATCACCGCGATCGAAGAGCAGGAGATCGCGGGCTACAAGCTTGAGCTGTTCGTCGTCTCATTCGAGAAGGACAAGATGGTTCTGCGCGTCCCGACCGCGAAGGCCAACAGCGTCGGCATGCGCAAGCTCGCCGAGCCGGAACTGGTGAAGAAGGCCCTCGATCTGCTGACCGGCCGCGCGCGGATCAAGCGCACGATGTGGTCGCGCCGCGCCCAGGAATACGAAGCCAAGATCAATTCGGGTGACCTGCTGGCCGTCACCGAGGTCGTGCGCGACCTCTTCCGGTCGGAGGCTCAGCCCGAGCAGTCCTATTCCGAGCGCCAGCTCTACGAGGCCGCCCTGGATCGGATCGTGCGCGAAATCTCCTCGGTCAACCGCATCACCGAGACCGAAGCGCTCAAGCTGATCGAGCAGAGCCTTGCGAAGTCGCCCCGCCGGGCGAAGAGCGAGGCCGAACCCGAGGCGGAAGCCGAAGGGGACAGCGACGCGGACGACATTCAGGAAGAGGCCGCCTGACGCGCGACTTCAACGCCACGACGACACCGAACCCGGCCCTGGCGGCCGGGTTTTTTTGTTGCTCGGCGGCACCTCGATCCGTCGGCCGGCACGGGCATTTCGGGAGCCTGGGGCTGGACGCTGCGGCGCCGGATCCCATGTCACCCAGCGAGAACACGAATTCGTAACCGCTCGGTTGTCGCATTGTGGGGCATCGGGGCGGAACTTTCGCGTTTTGCCTTCCGTTGTCGGTTGCCTGGCGTCACCCCTCAGGTGACGCCTGTGCGCCGGGCCATCGGTTCGGCGCCGCAACAGCACTCGACAACAAGAGGCAGGCGGATGGCTGAGATCGCGGGAATTCGTCGGCAGTTCATACGGACTGCCATGGAGGCGCCCTTCCTGGCACGCGAGGAGGAACGGGGCCTCGCCGTCAGCTGGAAGGACAACCGCGACGAGCGCGCGCTGCACCGTCTGATCTCCGCCCATATGCGCCTCGTCATCGCCCTGGCAGGGCGGTTTCGTCACTACGGCCTTCCGATGGCCGATCTCGTCCAGGAAGGCCATGTCGGCCTGATGGAGGCGGCCGCCCGGTTCGAGCCGGAGCGGGATGTCCGGTTTTCCACCTACGCGACGTGGTGGATCCGCGCGTCGATCCAGGACTACATCCTGCGCAACTGGTCGATTGTCCGGGGCGGGACGTCCTCGGCCCAGAAGGCGCTGTTCTTCAATCTGCGCCGGTTGCGCGCCCGGTTGATGCAGTCCACCGAGGAGCATGTCGGCGATGAGATCCACCGCCGCATCGCGACCGCCATCGGCGTTTCTCGCGACGACGTCGCCCTGATGGATGCGCGCCTGTCCGGTCCCGACATGTCGCTCAATGCGCCGGTGGGCGAGGACAGCGACGCCTCGTCGGAGCGGATGGATTTCCTGGTCGATGGCGCGGACCTGCCGGACGAGACCGTGAGCGCCACGGTCGATGGCGAGCGGCGTCTCAGCTGGTTGCAGCAGGCCCTGACCGTGCTCTCCGAGCGTGAGCTGCGGATCGTGCGCGAGCGCCGCCTCGCCGAGGATCAGGCGACCCTGGAGGCGCTCGGGCAGCGCCTCGGCATCTCGAAGGAGCGGGTGCGCCAGATCGAGAACCGCGCCTTGGAAAAGCTGCGTCGGGCACTGGCCGACCGGTTCCCGGCCGCCACCGGCGGCCCGCATATCGGCTGAACGGAGCCGGGTGGCTCCGTCACCGCAAAAGAAGCGCCGCCGGGTGGACGCCGGCCGCGCGCGCGGCGCGGCTTATGTGCTTCCATCGGCCCCCGACCACGGGGACGTCTAGGTCCCCTGAACGACGGCGCTGCGTCGGTCCCGCTGACGGCGACGCCGCCCGGGTTCGGGCGTGGCATCGAGCCAGATCACCAGGGCCAGGGCGGCAAGGGCCGGCACACCGAGCGCGAGGAAAGCGCCGGTCCAGCCGAACACCCCGTAGGACAGGCCGCCGTACCAGCCCGACAGGGCACCGCCTATTCCCTGCACCGCGTTGACGCTGCCGAGTGCCGTCTGGGTGCGGCCCGATCCCCAGGTCAAGTCGGCGACCACCACCGGCACCGCGACCCCGACGATGCCGGAGGCCACACCGTCCAGCACCTCGGCGGCGATCAGCCAGACCGGATCGTCGATGAGCCCGGACAGGAGTGCGCGGATGGGGAGCACCGCGAAGGCGACCATCAGCAGCTGACGGCGTCCCCGCCTGTCCGCGAGCGACCCGGCGAACAACGCCACCGGTACCATCACCAGCTGCGCCACCATCACGTAACGGGCCGTCCAAGTAGTGGCATCGGCCGCGGTCGCCACCAACTTCTGGCCGAGCAGCGAGAGCATGCCGCCGTTTCCGAGATTGAACAGCGTCAGCGCCACGGTCAAAACCAGCAGGCGGCGATTCCCGAGGACCTGACGGATGCCGCTGCGCTGCGGCTCCTCCGCGTCATCCTCCTTCCAGCCCACGGCGCGGCGGCGGTTCCAGGCGCCCGCCGATGTCGTCAGGGTCGCGACGATCGCCGCCACCGCCATGCCGCCGAGCACCCAGAAGGCGATCGCGGGACCGAAATATCCCGTGCCGAGGCTGATGCCCCCCGCTGCGATCAGGATGCCGACGTGGTTGAAGGCCTGATTGCGACCCTGCTGCGCCGGAAACCGGTCCTTGCCGACGATTCCCAGGGTCAGCGACGCGACGGCGGGCAGCAGAAGCGTGCCCCCGGCCGCGGCGAGGAGTTGAGCACACAGGACCGCCGGGAGGCTGCGCGCCGGCAGGAGCGACAGCGTCCCGATCAGGATCGCACCGCAGGCGAGCGCGATCAGCAGGCGCGGGCGCGGAAATCGATCCACCAGCGCGCCGAACGGGCCGCTCAGGAACAGCGTGCCGAACCCGACCAGCGTGACGACGAACCCAACCCGCGCCGGGCTCCACGAGGCCGACTCCGCCAGCCAAGTTCCGAGGAAGGGTCCGAGCCCCCCCTGGATGTCGCCGGTGAACAGATTGATCAGGGCGAGGTTTGCGGTGGGGGCCATATGATCCTGGAGCCGTTTCGGGCTCGGGACCTGAACGCGGACACCGGAACGGTCAAGCCTCGATTGCGTCCGTCTGCGTCGCACCGGCTCTCGGACCGGTCCGCGCGCCCGGCGTCAGGATCCCGATGGTCCGTACTGCATCAGCCCGTTTCCGAAGGACCAGTTTTCCGGATCGACCTCGACGAGGTTGATGAAGACGTCCGACGGCGCCAGGCCGGGATCGCGCGCGAGATTGCGCGTCACGGCGGCGTAGAGGGCGCGCTTCTGCGTGGTGCCGCGCGTGGCATTGGCGGTGATCTGAACGATCACGAGACGGTCGCTGCGCTCGATCCCCAGATAGTCGGATCCGTAGGCGAAATCGGGCGCGTCATGCTGGTGCACGAGGGCGAACAGGTCACCCTCTGGCACCGCGAAGGTCTCACGCAGGGCGTCATACACGCCTGCGACGAGGGCGGCCCGGTAGGCGTCGGTGGTCCCGGCGCGCAGGGAGATGCGGGTCAGAGGCATGGCTTGGGTCCTGGGCAAGAGGGGGTGATCAGCGGCCGCGTGCCGCAGCGAGGCCCGGCGCTGCGAGATGGGCGATCTCGGTCCCGGCCATCCCGGCCGCCGGCTCAGCGCGGAGGGTGAACCGGGTGAGTCGCCATCCGTCGGGATCGAGACCGGCGATTGTCGCGAGGACGTCGCTTTCCGCCGCGACGTCGTACCCGCGTTGCCCTTCGTCATCGCGCAGGGTGGCGAGATCCTCGACCGGGGCGACGAGCCGGGTCACCTCCGAGAGGGCGCAAGCGCTGGCGCTCGATCCGAAGGCGAAAGCGACCGCCAGCCAAGTCTCGATTCGCGGACGGCCGAAACTCTCGATCACGGCGCGAAAGCCGGGTCCGGCCAGAAAATCGGCGGCGGCGCCGGCATCCCGCCAGAGATACAGGGAGCTGTAGGCGTTTGCGGCCGCCCCGCGCGCCCGGTCCTCGATCGCGAACGCCTTGAAGACGAGGCCCGGCGCCGCGTCCCAGGCGGCCGCGCGGGCGGCGACGCGCTCGCGGATCCCGTCCATGGCGTAATCGGTCGGCAGACGATGCCGGTAACGAGTGATCAGCATGGGACGCTCCTGAAGGACGAGCGAGACTTGCATGCAGTCACGATAACAGCGACATATCTGTACAGATATCTACGATAAGGCATCGTTATGGTCGCCGGCCGTCTGCTGGACCTCGAGGGTGTTCTGGCCTTTGTCCGCGTGGTCGATCTCGGCAGCTTCACGCGGGCCGCCGAGGCGCTCGCCACGTCGCAGGCAGCGATCAGCCTCCGCCTGAAGCGCCTGGAGGACAGGCTCGGCACGCGACTGCTGGACCGGACCCCGCGGCACGTGGACGTGACCCGGCAGGGCGCCCTGTTCCTGCCGGCGGCACGGCGCCTCTTGGAAGCCCATGACAGCGCGGTGGCCGACTTGGTGACCGCGGCGCCAGCCCGGCTCAGCCTCGGAATCAGCGACCACGTCGCCGGACCAGACCTGCCCGCACTGCTGCGCCGCCTGGGGCTGGATCGGGCCGGGCTCATCACGGAGGTGCGGATCGTGCCCTCGCGCGACCTCGCGACGGCGTTCGGCGCGTCCGGCGAGGGGGGTTTTGACGCAGTGATCCTGCGGACCGAGGATGCGTCCGACGAGGGCGGGACGATCCTGGCGGAGGAGCGGCTGGGCTGGTTCGCCGCACCGGATTTCCCCGCGCCCCGGCCGGGTGAGACGCTGCGGCTCGCGGGCCTTGCAGGACCCTGCAATGTCCGGGGCGCGGCGATGCGCGTCCTCGACGCAGCCGGCTTGCCCTGGACGGAGGTGTTCGTCGGCGGCGGCGTGCTGGCGGTGGGAGCGGCCGTCATGGCCGGCCTCGCTGTGGCGGCCCTCGCGCCGAGCACGGCGCCGCCCGGCGCCGTGGAGGTCGGTGGCCGGCTCGGCCTGCCCGAACTGCCTCGCACTTTCGTCGTGCTGCGCGCCCGCCGCCTGACCGGGCGCCCCGCGGAGGCCCTGCGCGCTCTGGCGGCGGTCTATCGCGGACCCGGCGGCCGCTGAGGGGCCGCCGGTCGCTGGCTCAGGACGCGAGCGGTCCCGGCGCGCCCTGCTGCTCCATGATCTTCTGCCGGTAGAGGCCGACGAAGTCGATCGGGTCGATGTACAGGGGCGGGAAGCCGCCGTTGCGCACCGCCTCGGCCACGATCTGGCGGGCGAAGGGGAAGAGCAGGCGGGGGCACTCGATCATCACCGCCGGATGGATCTGATCGGCCGGGATGTTCAGGAGCCGGAAGACGCCCGCATACGTCACCTCGAAGGCGAACAGCACCTCGTTCTGGATCTTGGCGTCGCCCTCGAGCTTCAGCTCGACCTCGAAGTCCGTCTCGGAGAGCTGCTGCGCGTTCACATTCACCTGAATGTTGATCTGCGGCCCCTGACCTTCCTTGGGCTGCAGCGAGCGCGGCGCGTTCGGGTTCTCGAAGGACAGATCTTTCGTGTACTGCGCCAGGGCGTTGATGGTCGGCGCATCGCCCTGCGGCATGCCGCCGCCGTTGCCGTTCGCTGCCGGGGAGTCGGCCATGCGGATCATCCTTCTCGATCGACCGGCAGCGCCGGCGCGGGTTGTTGTCACGGCGGGCGCCGCCGGATCGCGCCGAGGAACTGCCCCAAACGGCAGGGCCGCTAACACGCGCACTGAGCCTGGACAAGCGAGCTGGCGCGACGCTGGCGCTGGCGGCATCCGCAACCCATATCGCATCCGCGTGCGGGATCAGTCGACCTCCGGATACAACCGGCTCGCTCCCGGCGCGTTGGTCGGATATGAGTCGGCCTGAATTATGCGCGCTTTGCCGGCGCCGCACCGGGCCTGACCTGAGCAAGGGGCGCAGGGTCTCGCCGCGGCCACCATCGGATCGGTGATGCAGGACAGTTTCGACGTTACGACGATCATCTTCCTGGCGCTGGCCGTCTTCGTGATCTGGCGGTTGCGCTCGGTGCTCGGCCAGAAGACCGGGGCCGAACGCTCGCCCTTCAAACCGGTCGACCGCAGCCGCACCGAGCCGCAGGCCCGTTCGGACGGCGACAACGTCGTGCGCCTGCCCGGCGCCGATCGGGTTCAGGCCGCGCCGCCGCCGACCGCCGCCCCGCGGGACTGGCGCGGCATCGCCGAGCCGGGATCCGAGGTCGCCCGCGGCCTCGAGGCCTGCGTCCAGGCGGAGCCGAGCTTCGATCCGCGCGCCTTCGTCGAAGGGGCCAAATCCGCCTACGAAGCCATCATGATCGCCTTCGCCAAGGGCGACCGGAAGACCCTGCGCGGCCTCCTGTCGAAGGAGGTCGGTGAGGCCTTCGAGCGGGCGATCGCCGAACGCGAGCGAACCCGGCAGACCCTGGAGACCACCTTCGTCTCGATCGACAAGGCGGAGATCGTGGCCGTCGATGTCCGCAACCGCGTGGCGCACGTGACCGTGCGCTTCCTGTCGAACCTGATCACCGCCACCCGCAACGCGGAGGGGAAGGTCGTGGACGGCAGCGCCGAGACCGTGGTCGAGGTGCCGGACGTCTGGACCTTCGCCCGCACCCTCGGCTCGCGCGATCCGAACTGGCAGCTCGTGGCCACCGAGGCCGGCGCCTGAGGCCGTGACATCCGTACCGTGACAGTCTCGCCGTGCCGATGTCCCGCGCCCGGTCCGGAATTCTCCCGGCCGTTCTCCTCGCGCTCCTCCTGAACCCGTCCGTCTCCGCCGCACCGGCGGCGGTGGGCGACGCGGCCCTGACGCCCGTCGCCGTGACGGACCTGCCGGGCTTTCCCGGCTCCGAGCCCGCAGCCGCCCTGGAAGCGTTCCGCAGGGTCTGCGCCGCGCCGCCCCCTACCCTGCCCCAGCCCGCCGCCGTCGCGGGCGATCCGGCGGCCCTGCGGGAGGCGTGCGCGGCCGCCGCCGATCCCGCGACGGAGGCCGCCACGTTCTTCCGCGACCGGTTCGAGGCCTTCCGGATCGAACGGCCGGGCGCGGACCGGCCCGGCTTCCTGACCGGCTATTTCGAGCCCGAACTGTCCGGCTCCCTCGCGCCCGGACCCGACTTTCCGACGCCGGTTCTCGCCCGTCCCGACGACCTCGTCTCCTTCGGGCCGGGGGAGACGCGCCCGGGACTCGACGCGGGGCTGCGCGCAGCCCGTGCCACCCCGGAGGGCTTCGCGCCCTACCCCGACCGCGCCGCGATCGACGACGGCGCCCTCGGGGCGCAGGCGAAGCCGATCCTGTGGCTCCGGGACGCCGTCGACCTGCTGGTCCTGCAGGTCCAAGGTTCCGGCCGCGTCCGGCTGCCCGACGGGCGCGCGGTGCGGGTGCTCTACGACGGCCGCAACGGCCGGCCCTACACGGCGGTGGCCAAGCTCATCGTCCAGGAGGGTCATCTTCCGCTGGAGGGCCTGACGCTCGCCCGCTGGACCGGCTGGCTGCGCGCGCATCCCGAGGCCGCCAAGCGCCTGATCCGGGCCAACGCCTCCTATATCTTCTTCCGCCTGGCCGCGGTGGCGGACCCGGCCCTCGGTCCGCCGGGCGCCGCGAACGCACCGCTCAGCCCGGGTCGCAGCCTGGCGGTGGATTCGAGTTTGTGGCGTTACGGCCTGCCGTTCTGGCTGGCGGGGCGCCTTCCCGAGGAGGCACCGGGCGTGACCCCGGAGGCGGCCGGGCGCCTCGTCATCGCCGCCGACACCGGATCGGCGATCGTCGGCCCCGCCCGCGGCGACCTGTTCGTCGGCACCGGCGCGGCAGCTGGCGCGGTCGCCGGAGATCTGCGCGACGCCATCGGCTTCGTGGTCCTGCTGCCGCGGCGGACCGCTGCCCCGGGAGCCGTGCCGTGAGGCCCCCGCGCCGCGGGCGCCGCCTCACCGCCGGGGAGACCCGTCTCTGGGATGCCATCGCCAAGCTGGTGACGCCGTTGCCGGGCCGGACCTCTCCGGCTCCCGAAGCCGGAGAGGTCCCCACGCCCCCCGTCGCCCCCACGGCCACCATGCCGGCGCTGGCGGCGCCGATCCTGAAGCCCGGTGCGGCGCCGGTCGCCAAGACGCGCCGCCCGAAGCCCCCGCCCAAGCCGCCCGCGGTCCCGGAGCCGCCGCGCGCGCCGACCGCCGCGCCCTATCAGGCACAGCCCCAGCGCCACGTCCCACGCCCGGGACTGGAGCGGAACGCCAAGATGGGCCTGCGCCGGGGCCGGCTGGCGATCGAGGCGCGGATCGACCTGCACGGGATGATCCAGACGGAAGCCCATGCCGCCCTCACGGGCTTCCTCCTCCGCGCCCGGGCGGCCGGGCATTCCTACGTGCTGGTGGTCACCGGCAAGGGCGGCCCGGGCTACGCGGACGCCTTCTCCGAACGGGGCGTGCTCCGCCGGAGCGTGCCGCACTGGCTCCGGAGCCCGGAGCTGCACGGCATCGTTCTCGGATTCGAGGAGGCGTCGCGCCACCATGGCGGCGGCGGCGCGCTCTACGTCCGCCTGCGCCGCCGCTGAGGGGCGGCAAACCGCGCGGGGGCGCCGGCATTGCGGCCCGGGACGATCCCGCCGATATCCGGTGCGAGCGCACGGAGCGCTGCCCCTGCAAGCCGCGAGAGAGATGCCGGAGCTTCCCGAGGTCGAGACGGTGCGGCGCGGGCTGGCGCCCGCTTTGGTCGGCGCCCGCTTCAGCCGCGTCACCCTGCGCCGGGCCAACCTGCGCTTCCCGTTCCCGGAGCGCTTCGCCGCCCGGCTGGAGGGCCGCACCGTGACGGACCTCGCGCGCCGGGCGAAGTACCTGACCGCCGACCTAGATTCGGGCGAGACGCTGATCATGCATCTCGGCATGAGCGGCCGGTTCGACGTGGCCATGCCGGATGGCAGCAACCTCTCGCCGGGGGATTTCTATCTCGAGGGCGCCCAGGGCACGCCCAAGCACGACCACGTGGTCATGGCGATGAGCACCGGTGCCACGGTGACCTACAACGATGCCCGCCGCTTCGGATTCATGGATCTGGTGCCGAGCGCGGACCTCGCCGCCTGCCGCCACTTCGCCAGGATGGGGATCGAGCCCCTGGACGGCCTGACCGGGGCGGTGATCGCGCAGCTGTTCCGCCACAAGCTCGCGCCGCTCAAGGCTGCGCTGCTGGATCAGCGCCTCATCGCGGGCCTGGGCAACATCTATGTGTGCGAGGCCCTGCACCGGGCACGCCTGCATCCCGAGACCCCGGCCGGGCGCCTCGTCCGGCCGGACGGCCGGCCGACCGCCAAGGCCAACGCCCTGGCCAAGGCCATCGTGAAGGTGCTCGAGGAGGCCGTCGAGGCCGGCGGCTCGACCCTGCGCGACTACGCCCAGACCGATGGCAGCGCCGGCGCGTTCCAGCACGCCTTCCGGGTCTATGACCGGGTCGGCCTGCCCTGCAGCCGTCCGGGATGCGCCGGCGCGGTCACCCGCATCGTTCAGGCCAACCGCTCGACCTTCTTCTGCGCCGCCTGCCAGACGCCGGGCTGACCGGCGTCCTTCGCACGCGATCGCGGCGCGAAACGGCATTTTCGCCACAAACCCGGCTAGGGTCGCAGCCCTCGACGTGCGCACCCGGTTGCGGGCAGCCGATCCCGGCCCGCAGCGCGTGACGGGTCGCGCGGGCTCAGACAGGATCCCGATGTTCTTCCGCCGCTCAAAGACGCCCGCGCCCGAGGCCCCCGCGCAGGATCCGACGGACGAGCCCGCCCTGCCGCAGCGGCTCTCGCCGCGTTCGCCCGGCGAGGCGATCAAGCCGACCGCCGCCCCCCCGCCGCCGGAGAAGCCCGAGCGCGCGCGCAGCGGCCTCATCGGCATCGTCAGCGGCGCCCTGACCTTCGCGGTGGTCATCGCCATCGCGGCGATGATCGGAATCACGCTGTTCCAGCGGCAGGTGCGCGAGCCGGGTCCCCTCGCGGCCGACAAGGTGGTGGTGATCCCGACCCACAGCGGCACGGCCGAGATCGCCGAGACGCTGAAGCGCGAGGGCGTGATCGACCATACCGGCCTGTTCGAGTTCGCCGCGCGCTTCGGCGGCCGGCCGGCGCTCCGGGCGGGCGAATACGTCTTCAAGGCGCATGCGAGCGTCTCCGACACCCTCGACACCATCGCCACCGGCCGGCAGGTCCAGCACGCGATCACCTTCCCGGAGGGCCTGACCTCCGAGCAGATCGTGACCCGCCTCAACGAGAACGACGTGCTCACCGGCGAGGTCAACGAGATCCCGGCGGAGGGCTCGCTCCTGCCCGACACCTACAAGTTCGAGCGCGGGGCGACGCGGCAGCAGATCGTCAACCTGATGAAGGCCAAGCAACGCGAGGTGCTGAACCAGATCTGGCTGCGGCGCAGCGCCGAGGTGCCGGTGCGGACCCCGGCCGAGATGGTCACCCTCGCCTCGATCGTCGAGAAGGAGACCGGCCGTGCCGACGAGCGGCCCCGGGTCGCCGGCGTCTTCATCAACCGCCTCAACAAGCGGATGAAGCTGCAATCCGACCCGACCATCGTCTACGGCCTCGTGGGCGGGCGCGGCACCCTGGGACGCGGCATCCTGCGCTCCGAGATCGACCGGCCGACGCCGTACAACACCTACGTGATCGAAGGCCTGCCGCCGGGCCCGATCGCCAATCCCGGCCGGGCTGCCCTGGAAGCCGTGGCCAACCCGTCGCGGACCAAGGACCTCTACTTCGTGGCGGACGGCAGCGGCGGCCACGCCTTCGCCGACTCACTCGAGGCGCACCAGCGCAACGTCGCCCGCTGGCGGGCGGTGGAGAAGGGCCGGCAGGCGCCGCCGGACGCCGTCGACAAGGTCGAGCCGGGTCCCGATTCGGCGACGCCGGGCCGCGCCTCGGCCTACGCGCCCGCCGGCAACGGGATCAACACGAACGCGGCCATCGCCCTCGATTCCGGCACGCCGGGATCCCGCGCCTTCGATGCCTCCGAGGGGACGCGCCTCGATCCGCTCAAGAACCGCAGCTACGATCTGGGCTCGCCGAAGTCAGTGCCGAGCCTGAGCGAGCCGGCCCCCGCGCCCCGGGGTCGCCGCTAGAGCATCGTCCGGGACCGTGGCCGCCGGCTCCGGCGCCGGGACGATCCCGTCGCCGGAGCCTCAATGCGCCCTCGGGTTCCGCGGTTGCCTCGGCACGTCGAGGGATGCGGGCGACAGGGAGGCCGCGATCTGCCGCCCCAGCTCGTAGAGCAACGGCTCGATCAAGGGCTGCATGCGATGCGCCGCCTCTAGCTCGAGATCGGCCATCAGCTCCCACAGGCGCATGGCGTAATCCGCCATCTGCTCGACGACGGTGCCGTGCGTGCTGGGCGCCTCGAGAAAGCCGGCCGGAGGCTCGAACGGGCTGTCGGTGATGTCGATCACGATGCCACGGCCATGCATGCGCCCGTCCGAGCGACGCTCGAACCGGCCGCGCGCCAGAACCAAGCGCACGACCCCCGGCGCCGGGATGATTCGATGCTCCCAGGCGAAGAGGCCGCCCTCCTCGCGGACGCGCCGGCGCTGCATTTGAGCCCGGGCGAGATCCTCCGGATGGAAGATCGCGGAGAGCTGCTCCCACGTGACGCCCTCCGCCGCGTCGGCCTCGGCCAGCCCAAAGATCCGAGCCATCGTCGCATCTCCGCGCATTCGCCCGGCATGCGGTATGTCCTCCCAGATACCGACGCCCAGCGCCGACATCCCGAACGGTGTCAGCGCGGCCCTTTGCAATGATGATCGCGGCATGCACCGTCCGAACGCTTGCGGAAACGATATCTTCGTTCGAACACAACTTGCCCGTGAAATGCAATGCTGGTCGTCGGATGTGAAAGTCGAAACTTGGTGATCCGGATCGGCCACACGCCACGGGGATGCGGGCCAGGCGCATGCGCCTAGAGCCTCGACCATCTTAGGATCGCGTCATGCGCGCAGATGTCGCGCCTGAACGTGCTTGAGCGCGACGTCGCACAGGTCGGCGGGACATGTCGCAGACCGCGGTGTTTCCGAGACCGCCCGGCCCCCACATAGTCGGCGCTGCCAGCGGGCCGCCGGGATGACACGGGGCGGCACCGCCGCGCGCCCTGTCTCGCCGGACGCGCGCCCGCGGGGATGAACGGGCACCGCCGATCGGCTGCGATTCCGGCGCGCACGCGCTGAGCGGGCGGCGTAAGCCGGGCCGCGAGGGGGGCCGACCCGAAGCGCGGCGGCTCCGTCGCGGCGACCGCCCACTTCCCAGTGGAGAGATCCGTGCTACAGGCCCCGATCTTCATGGGAATGGGGGTCGGCATGGCCCAGATCGCGAGCATGACCGGGTTCGCCCGGACGGCGGGCACCACCGGGCCGGTGCACTGGGCCTGGGAGGTCCGTTCGGTCAACGGGCGCGGCCTCGACGTGCGCACCCGGGTGCCGGCGGGCTATGACGGACTCGGCGAGACCGCCCGGACCGCCTTGCAGAAGACCCTGATCCGCGGCCAGTGTCAGCTGACCCTCACGCTCACCAAGCCCGAGGGCGCGACCCGGGTGCGGATCAACGAGGCCCTGCTGGCGAGCCTCGCTCAGGCGATCGCCCGGGTGCCGGTCCCCGAGGGCGTCGCCCCCGCCACCCTGGACGGGCTGCTCGGCGTGCGCGGCGTGATCGAGGTCGAGGACGAGGCGGCGGACACCGAATCCCTCGCCCGCGACCTCGCCGCGGGCGTGGTCCGCCTCGTCGCCGATCTGGTCGAGGCCCGCCGCGCCGAGGGGCGGCAGCTCGCGCACTTCGTCACCGCCCAGATCGACCGGATCGACGCCCTGACCCAGGCCGCCGAGGACAACCCGGCGCGGCAGCCTGCGGCGGTCCAGGCGCGGCTGGCCGCCGCCATCCAGGCCCTGGGCGGCAGCGGGCTCGATCCGGACCGCCTTCACCAGGAGGCGATGCTGCTCGCCGCCAAGGCCGACGTGCGCGAGGAACTCGACCGGCTCCGCGCCCACGTGGCGAGCGCCCGGGAGCTTCTGGCGGCCGGCGGCGCGATCGGCCGGCGCCTGGACTTCCTGGCCCAGGAATTCGGCCGCGAGTCCAACACCCTGGGCGCGAAGGCCAACGACATCAGCCTGTCGCGGATCGGACTCGACCTGAAGGCCGTGGTCGAGCAGTTCCGCGAGCAGGTGCAGAACATCGAATGACAAGCGATCGGGACGTGAGGATACGGATGCGACACGCCGCGGAGCCACGCGCATGACCGACCAGCCCGGGAGCGTCTCGGATTCCATCGCGCGGCGCGGATTGATCCTGATCCTGTCCTCGCCCTCCGGGGCGGGGAAGACCACCCTGACACGGGCGATCGCCCAGGATCCGAGTTGGGCGCTGGACCTGTCGATCTCCGTGACCACCCGGGGGCGAAGGCCCTCCGAGATCGACGGGCGGCACTACCACTTCATCGATCGCGAGGCGTTCGACGACCTGCGCAACCGCGACGACCTGCTCGAATGGGCGGAGGTGCACGGCAATTTCTATGGCACCCCCCGGCGGCCGGTGGAGAAGGTGCTCGGCTCCGGCCGGGATATGATCTTCGACATCGACTACCAGGGCACGCGGCAGGTGCGCTCCAAGCTCGCGCAGGATGTGGTGACCGTTTTCATCCTGCCCCCCAGCATGGCCGAGTTGCGCCAGCGTCTGGAGCGCCGGGCCGAAGATTCCGCCGAGACGATCGAGAAGCGCCTCGCCAACGCCCGGACCGAGATCCAGCGCTGGGTCGAGTACGACTACGTCATCGTCAACGACGACCTGCAGAACGCCTTCAAGGCCCTCCAGGGGATCCTGGCCGCCGAGCGGCTCCGGCGCGGCCGCCGCACCGGCCTCGCCCCCTTCGTCGAGGGTCTGCTGGCGGAGACGGTCTGACCCGGCGCGCCGGTCTTCCGGAGTGGCTCCCGCTCCCGCGGGGACCGCCGCCCGCGGGACAGGCGGCGTTTCCTGGTCGCGATCGGAACGCCTCAGCGGCGGATCAGCACGACACCGCCGACGAGGAGCACGATCCCGAGGAGGCGCGGAAGGTCGATGGACCGCTGCGTCAGGCCGAGCAGGCCGACCTGATCGAACACCACCGAGGCGAGCATCTGGCCCGTGACCAGGAGGGCGAAGAAGGTCGCGGCGCCGAGCTTCGGGACGAGCAGGATCGCAAGGCCGATGAACAGCGCGCCGAACAGGCCGCCGCTCCAGGTCCACCACGGGATCCGCCCCGCCACGCTCACCGCCGGCGCGGGATCGCGCAGGGCGGCGGCCAGAAGCGCCATGCAGGCGAGGCCGACGGCGTAGCTGGAGAACCCGGCCCAGGACGCGGAGTCGAGCCCCGCGCGCAGGTTCGCGTTGAGGATCTGCTGCAGGACGAGGCCGGCCCCTGCCAGGACGGCCAGCAGGGCGGGAATCGCGAAGGCGAGCATCGGGGGACAGGCCTCTTGGGTCAGGATGTGGGCTGTCATTGACAGCCCGTCCCGCCCATGCCGTCAAATGCCGCGTAATCTCTTGTCCATGCACGATCGGCATGATGAGCCCCGCGCATCTCGACCTGTTCCGCGCCGTGATGCGCCATGGTGGCATGACCCGCGCCGCCGAAGCCCTGGGCGTCGGGCAGCCGCACATCAGCCGCGCCATCGCGCAGCTCGAGGCGGATCTCGGCTTCGCCCTGTTCGTGCGCGGGCACGGCAGCGCATTCCCGACGCCGGAGGGCGAGGCCTTCGCCCACGAGGTCGCACAGACCTTCGCGGGGCTCGACCATCTGCGGCAAGCCGCGGGCCGGATCCGCGAGCGTGGAACCGGCGCGCTGCGCGTCGCCTGCCAGCCGTCCCTGGCTGCCGGTCTCCTGCCCCGCGCGATCCGCCGGCTCGACGCGGAATGCCCCGGCATCCGCGTCTCCGTCCACGTGCCGAGCCCGGACACGATCTGGTCCTGGGCCGCCTCTGGCCAGTGCGATCTCGGCCTCGCCCGGCCGCGCTCCGGCCATGCGGGCGTGATCGCCGAACCGTTCCTGCGGGTCGCGGCCGTGTGCGCGCTGCCCCGCGGCCATGTCCTCGCCCGCAGGCGCACCGTCACGGCGGCGGATCTCGACGGGCTACCCCTGATTGCGGCCGGGTCCAGCCCCGTGCAGGCGGCGACCGAGGCAGCCTTCGCGAGCGCCGGCGCGACTCCGCACTTCGCCCTCATGGCCGAATACACGGCGGCCCGCTGCGGGCTCGTCGCCGAGGGCTTCGGTGCCGCCATCGTCGACCCCGTCCCGGCGCGAGCGCTCGGCGGCCTGCCGATCGTGCTGCGGCCTTTCAGACCCGAGATCCCGATCGAGACCCTGCTGGTGCGGCCGGCAGGCCGGCCGCCGGGGCGCCTCGTCGAGCGGCTGATGGTCCATCTGGCGGCGGAGCGGGACGCCCTCGGACGGGCCTGAGCGCCTCAGGGGGCGGCCGGAATCTCCGGGACGTGGCAGAGCCACGCGCGCATCGCCGCGAAGGTCGACACGGCCGCCCCGGTGAGCGCGGCCTCCGCGGCCGGGTCGTCGCCGAAAACCTCCAGGCGTTTCCGGAAGGCCGCCCACATCGCCCCGGAGGCGGCCCCGTGCGCCCGGTAATAGCCGAGCCCGTTCTCCGTGAAGCCGTGAAGCCCGGCGATGTGCCGGCCGATCAGCTGGCCGCCGAGCGTCGATCCCTCCAGCACGTAGAGCGCCCCCGTGGCCGCGGCCGGTCCGTCGAGCACCGGCGGGATTGGCCGTGGGAGCCCCGCGATCGCCGAGGGCGCGAGGCCGAGTTGCGCGAGATCGGCGGTGAGCCGTGCGAGGCGACGGCGGGGCTCCAGGAAGGGCTCGTCGGCGAGGCCGTCGCCGATGGCGGCCTCCCAGACCGCGTGGAACCCGTAGAGGCGCCCCAGCAGATCGCGATAGCCGCTCAGCGTCGCGACCCGCGCCTGCCAGTCGAGGGACGCCTCCAGGGCCTTGTGGGCTGGATCGGTCGCCGCGCGCAGCCGCGCATGCAGGCCATCGCGCGCCATCACGCGGTGATCGTGAAGCAGGCGCCGGGCGTGTTCGCGACCGTGAGCGTCGCGTTGATCTGGTCGAGCATCGCCCGGATCAGCTTCATGCCCAGGCCCGACCCCTTGCCCCGTGCCCTGGCATCCGCCCAGTCGTCGGGCAGGCCGCGGCCGTCGTCGCAGACCCGCAGCTGGATCTCGCCCGGTGCGGAGGCGGAGACGCTGACCTCGACGCGGCCGCCGCCCGCCGGATTGGCCGCGTATTTGAAGGCGTTGGTGACGAGTTCTGTGGCGATCAGCGAGAGCGCCACCGCCTTGCGATAGGGCACCATCAGGCCGGGCTCCGCCGAGAGGTCGACGGCGTGCCCGTCGCCGGCGAGGCCCGCGAGGTCGTTGCACAGGCTCTCGATGGTCTGGCCGAGATCGACCTCGTCGAACCGCTCGGCCTGATACAGGCTGTCATGGACCCGCGCGACGCTCATCACCCGGGCCGAAGTGTCGGCGAAAGCCTGCCGCGCCGCGCCGTCGGCGATCTGGCGGCGCTGCATCTGCAGGAAGGCCGACACGATCTGCAGGGAGTTCTTCACCCGGTGGTCGATCTCCCGCGTGAGCAGATCCTTCTGCTCGAGCAGGCGCTCCTTCTCGGCGAGCAGGCTGGTGAGCTCGTCGATCTTGCGCCGCTGCCGCAGCACGACGCCCTCGACCGCTTCCGCCAGGGAGCCGGCGAGCTGGACCTGCCATTCCGCGAACGGCGCGGCGAACCCGGTGCGCTCCTCGACCCAGCGCTCGAAGGAGCGGCGCGGCAGCACCGCCACGGGACCGCTGCCGGCGAGCACGGGCTTGCGCGGGTCGCCGCCCCAGGTGACCGTGCTGGGGACCTCCGGCCGGAACCAGAGCAGCAGGTTCTCGCGGGAGGCGTCGACGAAGGTGGCCAGCAGGCCGCTGGCGATCTCCCGATACGGCCCGGCCTCCGGATAGTCGGCCGTGAAGCTGTCGCTGCTGAAGCCGAACTCGCCGGCCGGCACGCGCGTCCGCAGCCAGGCCGCGATCGCCGATACCTCGTCGGAGGGCGGCGTCCGACCGATCAGCGTGACCCGCGTGCCCGAGACGACCCCGGCGCCGGTGGCGTTGAACAGGTCGAGCAGCGTCGTCGTCCCGCCGGCCAGTGCGGCCACGAAGTCGTCGGAACGGGTCAGGCCGCGCACGAGGCGCCCCTCGACATCGAGATGCGCCTGCCGCTCGGCCCAGAGCCGGCGGGACTCGATCTCCTGCACCCGCATGGCGAAGGCGTCGGTGAGCACCGTGGCGGCCGCGCGCGTCTCCGGCGTGACGTAGTGGGGCCGGCGATGGTGCCCGATCATCAGGCCCCAGAGCCGCCCGTCGACCATGATCGAGATCGACATCGAGCCGTTCACGCCGAGGTTGCGCTGATACTCCAGATGGATCGGCGAGAGCGTGCGGTGCTGGGCGAAGGTCAGGTCGACCGGGCCGTTGCCGGCGCCGGGGGCCGAGACCAGCCCGACCGGCACGCTGTCGCGGTCGATGACGAAACGGCTCTTGGCCTTGGTGTAGAGGGCGCGGGCCTGGGCCGGAATATCGGAGGCTGGGAAGCGGAGGCCGAGCAGGCTGCGCGACCAGTCGGGCGCCTTGTCCTCGGCCACGGCCTCGCCGTTCCAGTCCGCATCGAACCGGTAGACCAGAACCGCCTCGAAACCGGTGAGCGCACGAATCTCCAGGGCGGCGATCCGGGCGGCATCCGCCAGGGTCTCGGCGGCGCGCAGGCGTCCGACGGCAAGTTCGGTATCGATCTGGCTGGCGGTGGCGAAATCGTCGGCCGCGTCCGGCTCCAGCTCCAACTCGACGATCAGGCGCCCGGCATGGGCGTGAGCGACGGCGTAGTAGGGCGTGTCGCGACCCGGAAGGACCAGCCGTCGGCGGACCGAATGGCCCTCGTCCAGCGTCCCGGCCGCGAGGCGCGCCCGAACCGCCGCGACAAAATCCGCCGACAGGACATCGACGAGCGGCCGACCGGCCAGCGGCGGCTCGACCGGATCGACGATCTCGGACACGTTGGCTGAGTAGGCGACGACCAGCAGGGTCGCGGCATCGGCCGCCAGCATCACGGCATTGGGCTGGATCGAACCCGGAATGTGGATCGGCTCGCGCTCGCAGAGGCTGGCATCCACAGGCTCGGCCCGGACGCGCTGCCCGATCGCGGCCATCACAGCCTCCCGCGACAGGCCGGCCCCGAGGCTCTCCAGCGGATCGATCGTCAGCCACGTCACCGGACGACCGTCCGCGATCGTCCCGTGACGCATGTGTACTCGCGCGCGCAAGGGCTGCGGCAGTCGTCCGAAAACGTAATCGAAACTCTCGTCCAGGCCGCCGCGACGGGCGCCGGCGAGAAACCGGCCCCGAAAGCCCGGGACGTTGGTGCCCGGCATCACATCGCGGAAGTAGTTGCGCCCCAGGACGGCGTCCCGCGAGAAGCCGGAGATCGCGCTCGCGCCTTCGCTGAACGCGACGACCGCGCCCGTCTCGTCGAGACCGATCACGCCCTGATCCAGGCGATCGATCGCATCGAGGGCGAGCACGTCGAGGTCGACGCCTTTATCGGTGGCCGGGCTCAGCGGCATCAGGGGCGGAAGCGGTTCATGCGATGGATATGACGATGTGATTGTCCGAGTGCAATGATCGCTGTGGTAACAGGATCAAGACTCGTAAATTCTGTGTCTGATGTCAGAGATAGCGCTCCTAAGTCCTTCCTCAACTGTAGGATGATAGGTGGGGCGATCAGCCGGACTTTGGCACAGGCTCCGCCCTGTGGCGCCCTCGGCAAGAACATAGATCAAGAAATGCGCAAGGTACTCCACGGTGGGGCCGAGCATTTCGCCCCCGAGCGAGCGTCCCCTGCGGTCGGCCCAGATCCGTATTCCGCCGTGATTCAACCTCTCGATGCGGGCTGTGCCTTGATCGGAATCGATCACCCTGACGCGGACACAGAGCCGCGCCCTTGCCTGGGCGATCGCGATCCCAGCGGCGCCGGCCCAGCGGATGACGAGCGGTTCCGGCAAATCGGGGATTTCGAACAGGGTGTCGGTGGTCAGGAGGCGGTCGCCAGGCCCCTGTAGCGGCTTCGGGACGCCCGGGCTCGACCCGGTAGCGAGGACGAGGGGCGCGGAACCGGATCCGGGCGCGATCCCCGTTCACCAGGGTCCGGCCGTCGACGGAGCGCGCGCTGCCACCGATCCGGGCCTCCTCCGGCAGCGCGTCCAGCCCCTCGAAGGCGCTGGCGACGAAGCGGACACGCTCCAGCACGGCGGGGCCATCGACGGAGATTCCGGACACGCGGATGCCGAACTGGTCGGCCCTGCGCGCCGCGTTGGCGGCGGCCGCGGCGGCGATCAGCATCTTGGAGGGCATGAGCCGACCCGGGCACAGGTCGTTCCGCCCGGCCCCCCGCTCGATCAGGAGGGCGCGGGCACCGGCCGCGGTCGCGGCACGATGCACCGCGAGGCCGGCCGTTCCGGCCCCGATCACGGCCACGTCGCAGTCGAGGTCGCGCATCATCGTCCCGGGCCGTCCGCCGGAGCCAAAGCGGCGCGGCCCGGGTTCGTTCCGCCCGCGCGCTCGCGACTCAGCCTACCTTGGACCGGCCGGCGTCCCGCACGCGCCGGGCTCGGCGGTGCGGAGAGGCAGGTTCAGACATTGCGGCCCGGGGCCGTGCCGCCGAGATGGAACACCCGGTGCGGGATCAGCTCGCCGCGCTCCACGTCGCCCACGGCGACCAGGATGCCGGCGCAGGTCGCGAACGCCTTACCGGCCACTGGGGCGTCCCGGCCCCGCAGGATCACCGGCTGGCCGCGCATCAGACGCAGACCGAGATCGCGGGAGACCGCGACTTCCGGAATGGCATCGAGGGCCGTCTCCACCGGACGCAGGTGGGCGAGCGCAGCCTCCGGCGTGCCGTCGGTCAGAGCCGAGACGGGGCAGGACTCGGCTTCCGAGAACGGCCCGACGCGGGTGCGGCGCAGGGCCGAGACGTGACCGTAGCAGCCGAGCATGCGGCCCAGGTCGCGGGCGAGGGCGCGGACGTAGGTCCCCTTGCCGCATTCGGCCTCGATCACCGTGCGCTCGCCATCATGCTCGACCACCGCGAGCCGGTCGATCTGAACCGGGCGGGCGACCAGCTCCACGATCTCGCCCTCGCGGGCCAGATCGTAGGCGCGCTCGCCCTGGATCTTGATGGCGGAGTAGCGCGGCGGCACCTGCTCGATCGCCCCGACGAAAGCCGGCAGCGCCGCCTCGACCGCCGCCCGGTCCGGACGGGCGTCGCTGGTCGCCACGGGACGCCCCTCGGCGTCGTCGGTGTCGGTCTCGACGCCCCACTGCACGGTGAACCGGTAGGCCTTCCGACCGTCCATGACGAACGGGACCGTCTTGGTCGCCTCGCCGAGGGCGATCGGCAGGATGCCGGAGGCCAGCGGGTCGAGGGTGCCGGCATGGCCGGCCTTCTTGGCGTTGAAGGCGCGCTTCACCACCGCGACCGCATGGGTCGAGGTCATGCCGACGTGCTTGTCGAGGATCACCCAGCCCGAGACATCCCGACGCTTCGGGCGGTCGGGACGCGGGCCGCGCTGCGGGCGGCGGTCCTCCGCCCCGCGGTGCTCGGCGCTCGGCACCGGAGCCGCGCGCTCGGCCGGCGGGAAATCTTCCATGGAAACCGTCATGTCCGCGTGTCCCCCGGGGTCGTTGCCCCGTCCCTTTACTGCTTGGTCTCGGGACTCAATGTCCCGTCCCGGTCCCCGGTTCGTCGTCCTCTTGCCCAGGCTCGAGGTCGCGCTGAACCCGCTCGTCCCGCAGCAGCCGGTCGATGCGCGCCGCCTCGTCGAAGGTCTCGTCGCGCCGGAAGCGCAGCTCCGGCGCGAATTTCAGGTTCACCCGCCGCGCCACCTCCTGGCGCAGCACCTTCCGGTGGCGCTCCAGGGCGGCGATCACCGGCGCCTCGTCGAGGCCGCCGAGCGGCATCACGTAGGCGGTGGCGAGCTTCAGATCGGGCGACATCCGCACCTCCGGCACGGTCACGACATGCGTGCCGAGCACCGGGTCCTGGATGTCGCCGCGCTGGAGCACCTCGGCGAGGGCGTGGCGCACGAGTTCGGCCACGCGCTGCTGGCGCTGCGAGGGGCCGGTGGAGGTCGGTTTCTGGGCCATTCTGTCTCGGACCGGCGCGGGGACGGCCGGCTCCCGTCCTGAAAAAAGAAAAGACGGCCGCGGCAGGTGCCGCGGCCGCCCTGTCCGGAAGTGTCCGGGGTCTCAGAGGGTCCGGCGGATCTCCTCGACCCGGTAGCACTCGATGACGTCGCCCGCGCGCATGTTCTCGAAGTTCTCGAAGGCCATGCCGCACTCCTGACCGGAGGTGACTTCCTTCGCGTCGTCCTTGAAGCGCTTGAGGGTCTTGAGCTTGCCCTCGTGGATCACGACGCTGTCGCGGATGAGGCGGACATGGGCGCCGCGCTCCACGGTGCCGTCGGTGACGCGGCAACCCGCGACCTTGCCGACCTTCGAGACCTCGAAGACCTCTTGAATGGTCGCCTCGCCGAGCCGGTCCTCCCGCAGGGTCGGCGGCAGCATCCCCGACAGCGTGGCTTTGATGTCGTCCACGAGGTCGTAGATGATGTTGTAGTACCGGATCTCGATGCCGGCCCGCTCGGCGGCCTCGCGGGCCTCCTTGAGGGCACGGACGTTGAAGCCGATCACCACCGCCTTGGAGGCCTGTGCCAGGGTGATGTCCGATTCGGTGATGCCGCCGACGCCCGACAGGAGGATGCGGGCCGCAACCTCGTCGTTGCCGAGCTTCTCGAGCGCACCCGAGATCGCCTCCACCGAGCCCTGCACGTCGCCCTTGATGACGACTGGCAGCTCCTTGCGACCAGCGCCTTCCTTGAGGTCGCGCATCATGTCGACCAGCGAACGGTTGGCACCGCCGGTCCGGGCGTTCTGGCGCTCGCGCTTCTGGCGGGCGCGGTACTCGGTGACCTCACGGGCGCGGGCCTCGCTCGGGACCACGGTCACGCGGTCGCCGGCATCGGGCGTCCCGTTGAAGCCCAGCACCTCCACCGGCACCGAAGGGCCGGCATACTGGACGTTCTCGCCGAGGTCGTCGATCAGGGCGCGCACGCGGCCCCACTCGGCGCCCGCCACGACGATGTCACCGGTGAACAGGGTGCCGCGCTGGACCAGGACCGTGGCCACAGGGCCGCGACCGCGGTCGAGCTGGGCCTCGATGACCGTGCCCTCACCGTCGCGCTTCTCATTGGCGCGCAGGTTCATGATCTCAGCCTGGATCTGGATACCCTCCAGAAGCTCCGGGACACCGGCGCCGGTCTTGGCCGAGACCTCGAACTCGAGGGTCTCACCGCCCATCGACTCGACCTGGATGTCGTGCTGGAGCAGCTCCGTGCGGACCCGCTCCGGCTTCGCGTCCGGCTTGTCGATCTTGTTGACCGCGATGATCATCGGGACGCCGGCCGCCTTGGCGTGCTGGATGGCCTCGATGGTCTGGGGCATGACGCCGTCATCGGCCGCCACCACGATCACCACGATGTCGGTGACCTTGGCGCCGCGGGCGCGCATCGACGTGAACGCCGCGTGGCCCGGGGTGTCGATGAAGGTGACCATGTCGCCGGACGGAGCCGCGACCTGATAGGCGCCGATGTGCTGGGTGATGCCGCCGGCCTCGCCCTCGACAACGTTCGCCTTGCGGATCGCGTCGAGTAGCGACGTCTTGCCGTGGTCGACGTGGCCCATGATGGTGACCACAGGCGGACGGGGATCGAGATCCTCCTCCAGATCCGGCTCGTCGGACGACAGTCCCTCCTCGACGTCGGACTCGGCGACGCGGCGGACGGTATGACCGAGTTCCTCGGCGATGAGCTGAGCGGTGTCCGAATCGATCACGTCGGTGATCTTGTGGATCTGACCCTGCTTCATCAGCATGCGGATCACGTCAACGGCCCGCTCCGACATGCGGTTGGCGAGCTCCTGGATGGTGATCGTCTCGGGGATCGTCACCTCGCGGGACAGCTTTTCCTTCTGTTCGACGTGACCCCGACCGCTCATCCGCTGCTGGCGGCGGCGGAACGAGGCGACCGAGCGCGTGCGCTCGTCCTCGCCCGACGTCGCGGTGGCAATGGTCAGACGGCCGCGGTTGCGGTCGCCGCCCGGCGACTTCGGGGTCTTGGGCGGGGTGATGATCTTGAGCGGCATGCCGGGACGGCGGATCACCCGCTTCGTCTCGGACTCGTCGTCGTTGGTCTGGGCGCCGCGACCGGCGGGACGCGCCGTGGCGGCCGCACCGGCGGGACGCGCCGCGGTCGCGGGCGTCGCACTCTTCTCCGGCTCGGGCGCCGGGGCCGGTCGGGCCATGAAGTTGAGATCGCGGGGCTTGCGCGTATCGGCCGTGATGGTCTTGCGCGGCTCACCCGTGGACGGCCGGGGCGTCAGCGGCGGACGTGGGGCTGCGGCCGGGGCGGATGCCGGACGTGCCGCGGCCGGGCGTGCACCCTCGGGCTGACGC